>DATJFP010000072.1 GCA_035495615.1 Verrucomicrobiia bacterium
TCCAGGCCGCGCTCGGCAAGGTCAAGTGGACGCTTTTCGTCGGCCCCAATCATAATCTCAGCTCCGAAACGTCTTCCTACGTGTTTCCGTCCGCGACGCATTTCGAAAAAGAAGGCACCTTCACGAATTTTGAAGGCGTGGTCCAGAAATTCGACAAGGTCCTCGAGCCTGTGGGGCAGGCCCTTTCGGAAGGCGACATCCTGATGCGCCTGGCCAAGGAAATCGGCCCGCACATCGCCTACGATTGTTACGCCGACATTTTCCGGGAAATCGCGATCAATCACGAAGGCTTCAAAGGCCTCAGCTACGAACAGCTCGAGCCCAAAGGCGCGGACATCCGCACCATGGCCGCTCCGACGATTCCCGCGCTGCAACAGTACGACAACATTCTCTAGGACATTATGGTCACGATCGTTCTTGCCGGCCTTGTGCTTTTCATGGTGATCAACTTTGCCGCGCTGCACACCTGGATCGAGCGCAAGCAAAGCGCCATCATCCAGGACCGCATCGGCGCGAACCGCGCTTACATCGTGCTGCCGTGGAAATGGGCCAAACCCATCAACTGGCTGCTCACGCCGCTCAACAGCCTCGGGCTTTTCCATCCGATCGCGGACGCGATCAAGATGTTCACGAAGGAAGATTACATCCCGCCCTACGGCGACAAGTTCCTGCACACGCTGGCACCCATGTTGTCTCTGACATTTTCGCTCGTGGGCTTCGCGGCCATTCCGTTCGGCAACGTGCTGATCCTGGGCGGCCACGCGATCAACCTGCAGGTCGCGCCGGTCAACGTCGGCATCCTGTACGTTTTTGCCATGGCCTCGATGGGCGTTTACGGGGTCGTGCTCGCGGGATTTTCTTCCAACAGCAATTACGCTTTCATGGGCGGCCTGCGCGCGGCAAGCCAGATGCTGGCTTACGAAATCACGCTGGGCATGACGATCCTGGGCATCGTCATGATCTACGGTTCCGTGGACCTTCAGGAGATCGTGCGCCGGCAGGGGGAGTATTCGTTTCTCGGTATCCCGCTCTGGGGATTCCTGACGCAGCCCGTCGGCTTTTTCCTGTTCCTGGCCGCGGGCATCGCCGAGACCAAGCGCATTCCTTACGACATGCCCGAAGGTGAATCGGAAATCATCGGCTACTTCACCGAATACAGCGGCATGAAGTTCGGCATGTTCTTTTTCACGGACTTCATCGAGACGATTCTGATCGCGTCGCTCACGACCACGCTTTTCGTGGGCGGCTGGCAGGTGCCGTGGCTTTTTGCGGACGGCTTTCACTTTCCGTGGGGCGCGGTCCTCGGCGTCCCGCATCTTGCGATCGTCGCGCTCCAGATTTTTTCGTTCACGTTCAAAGTCGTCTTTTTCTGCTGGCTCTTCATGACCGTGCGCTGGACCCTGCCGCGTTTCCGCTACGACCAGCTCATGGAACTGGGCTGGAAAGGCATTTTTCCCGTGGCGCTGGCCAATATCGTGATCACGGCGTTTGTCCTTCTCCTCCTTCATTCTCCCTCCTAACCCGGAGGTCCTCATGGCCGAAACCCGAGAAACGATAAGCGCGGGAGGGATCGTGCTGAATCCCAAGGGTGAAGTCCTTCTCGTGGAACAGCGCGGCAAAGTCTGGTCTTTTCCCAAAGGGCATGTCGAAGAAGGCGAGACTCACCTCGAAACCGCGCAGCGCGAAATCGTGGAAGAGACGGGTATCCGCGAGCTGGAGTTTGTCCGCGAGGTGGGGCGCTACCGTCGGCCCAAGATCGGCCTCAAGGGCGATGACATGACCGAAATCAAAACGCTCGTCCTTTTTCTTTTCCGGACGAAAGAGACGCGCCTCAAATGGGAGGACCCGAACATCTTTGACGCGCGCTGGGTCCCGAAATCCAAAGTGGCCGGCATGCTTTATCACTCCAAGGACAAAGAATTTTTCCTGACCCTTGTGGATTCTCTCTAAGATTTTCTTTCCCTGAAAATAAAAAACCCCCGCGGTTGCAACCGCGGGGGTTTTTTGACTTTAAGGCCTGCCTGTCTTCTTAAACCGTGGCTCCGGCTGTCTTGGAAGTATTGTACGCGGCCCAAATCGCGAAAAGGCCGAAGGCAATGACGACCACGAGCGTGAGCGGGTTCACGGCGCCGTAGTGCGAAGGCGCCAGCATGCCGAACAGCATGGGTCCGGACATGTAAGTGTTCATGCGCGAGGCTTTTCCGGCCAAGGCGCGTCCTGCGGTCAGCGCATCGCCCTGCAGCTGGCCGCTCAGAATCTTTTTCTGCGTGGGCCAGATCTTGAACCACACGTTGTACCACATCATGGTGGCGAACGACATGCCCATCAGAATCCACACCGCGCGGTCCGTGATCCGGCCGCTGTTCATGAACAGCTCGCTCGGGCCAAAGCCTTTGCCGGGCGTGTACATGTAAACCTGGGTGAAGAGGATCCAGCCCATGACGAAGGTCACCATGGCGCCCCAGCGGAACCACCAGAGGGCGCGCGGCATGAGCTTGGGATTGACGGCCTTCTTCGTGGCATCGTCCATCGCGCCCTGCAGGGGAATGTTGACGAAGTTGAAGAAATACAGGTGGCCGATCCAGGTGATGCCCGCGATGACGTGGAGCCAGCGGAAAAGTAAGTGCAGGTTACTGTAGAGATCATTCAAAGCCATGCCTACCTCCTTCGATGTTGTTTGGCTTGAAAAAGAGCCCCCGAGACGGCCGGGCCGTCTCGGGGACGGAGGAAACGAACAGACGGGTTAAATCTTGCCGACCAGATCCAGGCCGGGTTTCAGGGTCTTCTTGCCCGGTTCCCAGCTGGCGGGGCAAACTTCGCCTTTGTTCTCGCGCACGAACTTCGCAGCGAGGACTTTGCGGAGAAGCTCTTTGGCGCTGCGGCCGATCGAGTTGTCGTGCAGCTCGTAGCACTTGAGCACGCCGTCCGGATCAATGATGAAGCTGCCGCGCAGCGAAAGGCCTTCGCCTTCGATCAGCGTGCCGAACTGGCGGCAAAGGTTGCCGCTCGGGTCCGCGAGCATGGGGTATTTGATTTTCTTGATGGAAGGCGAAGCGTCATGCCACGCCTTGTGGACGAACACCGTGTCCGTGCTCACGCTGAGGATTTCCGCTCCGGCCTTCTGGAATTCCGGATGCAGCGCGGCCAGCTCTTCGAGCTCGGTAGGGCAGATGAACGTGAAGTCCGCGGGATAGAAAACCATGACCACCCACTTGCCGTGGTAGTCGGACAGCTTGAGCTGCTGCTTGATATCGTCGTTGTGATACGCTTTGACCTGAAAATCCTGAACCTTCTCACCAACCTTAACCATTTCTTGCCTCCGAATTTTTCATGGTTTAAGAAAACAAGGACGAATAGAACGCCATTTTATCACAGGTGGCAAGCCCGGAGACAGCCATGGATTTGGACCCGGCGCGGATTGTCATTTCCCTTTGCCGAATTTTTCCTGCCGGGGCCCGCCCTTAGAATTTCTAAGCAAGCCGTAAGTTGCGATTATCAAAAGAGTTATCCAGGCGCTAACAAAAGCAGGCAGCTTGAACCAGGAAGAGTGAATAGCTATACTTTATTAACCTATTTGAAAAGATTTTAAGGCTGGCTAATGACTCAACGAAGCGGACTTCTCACAAAATCTCTTGCCGCGTTTCTCGCCTTTCTTCTTCTTTTCGATCCTTTCCAGAGCGTCCGGCCGTCCTGGGTTTGGGCCGCGGGCCCCGCAGCTTTTCCACTCACACCCGAGATCCTGTCTTCGCTGGAGACCTTGAATCTTCCCGCGGATTGGGGAACCGTGCGCGAGTCGTTTTTTCCCGAAGGCAAGTCCGACAAAGCCGTGATCTTCATCGAAGACGCGCATGCGGTTTACGATTCCGGAAAGAGCATCGTCAGGTTGATCGGCTATTTCCGCGAGACGTACGGCGTTCCCCTGGTTTTTCTGGAAGGCGGAGAAGGCGAACTGGACAGCCTTTTTTTCAAATCGTTCCCGGATGCGGCGCTCCGGGCGCGGGTGCTCGACGAGTATCTCAAGCAGGGGGAATTGTCGGGCGGGGAGGCCGCCTCGGTGTTGGAAGATTCCCCGGACGCGCGTTACTACGGCGTCGAGACTGAGTCACTCTATGCCCAGAACAAAAGCGCTTACCTGGACGCGGTCCGCAACGACGAAGAGATTCATCGGCTCCTCAAGCAGGTCGAGGACGAATTGTCCCGCCGCAGCCAGGAAGGTTTTTCGACACTGACGAAGATTTTCTGGGCCAAACACCACGCATTCCGAACGGACATTCTCGATCTCCTGGATTACCTGAAAGAAACCCAGGTGTTTTTTCCCGCGGAGAAGCAGGCGCTTTTCCGCGAGTCCTTTCCCGAGCTGCATAAAATCCTGAGCTCGGAAGCCGCCGGGACCAAGCTCGCGGCCAAAGACCTGATGCCGCGAGTCCGCGCTTTCGCGGATGAATTTCGCGTCCGTCATTACGAGACGCTTTCCGCTTCCGACCGGAAACTCTTCAACCAGGACATGCAGGCTTTTCAGACCGCGGATTTGAGCGGAGGAGAATTCCTCGGCGCGATCGAGGGCTGGATCCGCGATTACGGATTTGCGATGGAAATTCCCGCGGAGCTGAAACCCGCGGCGCGGCAGACGCTCACCCTGGCTTCGATCCAGGGCAGCCGCGTGTTCGACGAAGTCCGCGAAATGGAAAAGCTTCTGGTCCAGGTGCTTCCCGAAACCGGGGAGGAACGCGCTCTGCTCGAAGACTTTTTCCGTCTCGACGTTCTGCAGGACCTGGCGGCGCTGAAACTCTCGCGCGAAGACTGGCAGGCCCTCAAGGGCAAAAGCCCGAGCCAGTGGATCGTTTCGCTTCCGGACAACAAGGCCTTGGGGATTTTGGACCGGGGTCTCAGCCGGCATTATGATTTCTACGAACTCGCGATCCGGCGCGACGAGGCACTTTTCCGCAACAGCCTCCGCGCCATGAAAGAGGGCAAGACCGGATTGTCGGTCCTGGTGACGGGCGGCTTCCATGCCGGCGGCATCGCGCGCAAGCTCAAGATCGCGAAAATCCCGTACATTCTCGTCACGCCCAACATCCAGAGCCCCGGCAGCGGCCAGCGCTACCGCCAGGTCATGCAGGGCCGCACGTCCTACATGAAATATTTCCGCGGCAGCCTTTGGGACGCGCTGGCCCAGGACTATGCCGCGAAGATGGCCGCGTCTCTGGACCCCGCGGAGCTGACGCCTTCGCTGAAACTCTGGCGCGACCGGCTCATCCAGAACTCCATCGCCGAAAAAAAAATCACGCGCGCCAATCATGCCACGCGCTACATCGACGCGCTGGTCCAGGCCCTGCGCAAGGATTACGAAAAAAACAGCCCGCTCTACGAAGAAAACATTTCCGAGGAAGAGATCCGCGCC
>DATJFP010000073.1 GCA_035495615.1 Verrucomicrobiia bacterium
AAAAAGAATACCTCCAGCTTTTTCCCCGCTCGGAAATGTTCTTCCAGCTTCCGGATTTCCGGTTCTATGAGATGACGCCGGAAGAAATCCACTGGATCGGCGGTTTCGGGAAAGCGGGAACGTTCCGGTGAGGCAAGTCCTGTATCTTGCCGGAAGGGCCCTTCAGATCATGGGGCTCATCGCCTTGCCGTCTTCTCTTTGGGTGGGATTCATGGGGCATGACGAATCTGCCAGCATCGCCATTTTTGCGGGATCGCTTCTCGTCTTCTATCTGGGTTATTTTCTATCCTCTTTTGGCATCAAGAGATAGTCAAAATTTCCTCCATTCCTGAAAGTACAAATTTGTTTCCATTCATGACGCCTATACAAAATTGTAGTGATTTGGCGAGCCTCCTCTTAGAGTTCCCCTCGAAGCGCATCAAGATTTAATCAAAAAAATGGCATATTTTTTGTATGGGTGGCGGCGTAGTTTGCGTAGTGCCTCCGGCGGAATAGTTCCAAACTGCCGGGGCTTCCATTCCAGTTACTTCAATGCTTCGGCGGCGAGTGCCGCCAACATTGATCCAGACAGAAAGGATATTTTCAAATGAACCTCAAAAAAATAGGCCTCTTGTTGGGTGGCCTGATGCTGAGCATGGCAATCCCGGCGTTCGCTCAAGCTCCCACGGTGGATACGGGAGATACGGCTTGGGTGCTTGTCTCCGCGGCCCTTGTTCTGATGATGACCCCTGCGCTGGCCTTTTTCTACGGCGGGCTGGTCAGAAAAAAGAACATGCTTTCGGTATTGATGCAGTGTTTTTTCCTGATGTGCCTCATCACCCTTCAGTGGGTGGTGTTCGGCTACAGCCTCTCGTTCGGTCCCGATATCAAGGGGTGGATCGGCAGTCTGGCATGGGCCGGCATGCACGGCGTCGGTCTTGAGCCGTATGCGGATTATTCGGCCACCGTGCCCCATCAGGCGTTCATGATTTACCAGTGCATGTTTGCCGTGATTACGCCGGGCCTGATCCTGGGCGCTTTCGCGGAAAGAATGAAGTTTTCCTCGTTCGTGGTTTTTTCCTTCCTGTGGGCCGCCATTGTTTACGATCCAGTTTGCCATTGGGTGTGGGCTGTCGGCGGTTTCCTCCGCAAGAGCGGAGCGCTTGATTTCGCCGGCGGAACCGTCGTGCACATCAACGCGGGTGTCGCGGCTCTTGCTTCGGCGCTGGTTCTCGGCCGCAGAAAGGGTTTCCCGGCCAGGATATCGCCTCCGCACAACCTGCCGTTTGCCGTGCTGGGCGCCGGCCTTTTGTGGGTGGGCTGGTTCGGCTTCAACGGCGGAAGCGCGCTGGGCGCGAACGGCCTTGCCGCCAACGCTTTTGTGACGACGCACGTCGCGGCGGCTGCCGCAGGCCTTACCTGGGCGATGCTCGACTGGAAATTCAACGCGCATCCGACGATGCTCGGCAAAATTACGGGCGCGGTCGGCGGGCTGGTCGCCATTACGCCCGCGGCCGGCTTTGTCAGCGTGATCGATGCCATCTGGATCGGCATCGGCGTTTCCGTGATCTGCTATTTCGCGGTGGCGTTCCTCAAACCGAAATTCGGCTACGACGATTCGCTGGACGCTTTCGGCGTGCACGGCATCGGCGGCATGTGGGGCGCCATTGCCACGGGCCTATGGGCACAGAAAGCGATCAATCCCGCGGGCGCGGACGGCTTCTTCTACGGCAATCCGGCCCTCTTGTTCATCCAGATCAAGGCGGTTGTCGTCACGATCGTGTACTCCTTCGTGGTGTCGTTCATTCTGCTGAAAATCGTGGACATGGTCCTCGGCCTGCGCGTTTCCGAGCGCGACGAACGGATCGGCCTCGACCTGACGCAGCACCGCGAATCCGCCTACACCATGATTGATTAAGGAGAAAAGCCATGAAATATATCGTTGCCATTATCCAGCCGGACAAGCTGGACGAAGTTCTGCAGGAGCTCGAGCAGAGCGAGATTCATCTTGTGACCGTCTCCCCGGTGATGGGCCGCGGACGCCAGAGAGGCATTTCGGAAGTTTACCGCAGCCACAAGGAAGCGGGTTCGCTGCTCAAGAAGACGAAGCTGGAGATCGCGGTCAACGACACGTTCGTGAAAGCGGCTGTCGACGCGATCATCAAAGGCGCCAAAACCGGCGAAATCGGAGACGGCAAGATTTTCGTCCTCGATCTCGAACAGTGCGTGCGCATCCGTACCGGCGAACAAAGCACCGCCGCGATCGGTTAGTTTTTTGCAAAATTACCCGGGAGGGTTGACAGGGTGAGTAACACGAATAAAGCCATCCTGCCGATCCTCCCGGGGTCTTTTCCCTGCCGAAAAGCCGGTTTTACCACCCCTTCTTCAAGTTCCGCAACTCTTTTAACCGCAAAGCATTAAAGGCCGTGGCTCAGAGTTTTCCACATGATGTAAATCCCGGTGGAAAGGCTTCCTAAGTATTGACTCTGACGCTGTTTAAGTGTATAGTGCCTCTCACCCTCCAGGGTCTGTTTAGGTGACCTCCCCCTTAGGGAATTCAGGGTATTTTCTCCTGTTCAAGGAACCATGGTGAGATAAGTGGAAAGTTCTGTCTTCGAGCGAACCGGCGTCCGCCTTTTAAGAGGGGTCACGGTGTGGCTCACGGGACTTCCGAGCTCCGGAAAATCCACGATCGCGCGTTTTTTGGAACGCCAATTCCGCAAGTGGGACTTGAAGGTCGAGCTTTTGGACGGAGACGTGGTCCGGACCAACTTGAGCAAGGGCCTGGGATTTTCCCGCGAAGACCGGGAAACCAATATCAAACGCATCGGTTTCGTCTGCCACCTCTTGACCAAAAACGGCGTCGCGGCCATTGCCTCCGCGGTTTCTCCCTACCGCGAGGTTCGGGACTATAATCGCCGGATGATCGGCAGCTTCGTCGAAGTCTACGTCAAGGCCTCGGTCGAGGAATGCGAGAAGCGCGACGTCAAAGGCCTTTACAAAAAGGCCCGCGCCGGCGAGATCAAGGAATTTACCGGCGTCAGCGACCCGTACGAAGAGCCGCTGAATCCTGAAGTGGTCTGCGATACGGCGGCTGAAAGTCTGGAACAATCCGCCGGAAAAGTCGTGAAGCGCCTGGAAGAGCTGGGATATCTCAAGTTCGAGGGTTAAGTGTTGACGCACAAATTCGGAAACATCGAAAAGCTGAACGCGGATTTCGAAGGCAAAAAGCCGCAGGAGATCGTGGCTTGGGCCATCCGCGAATTCGCGCCTAAAATCGCCATGACCTCTTCGTTCGGCCCCGAAAGCGGGACGCTCCTGCACATGGTGAGCCGGGTGGATCCCGCGACGCCCATCCTTTTTTTGGAAACCGGCTATCATTTTCCGGAAACTCTGGAATACCGCGACAAGCTCGCGGCGCTGTTCGGCCTCAAAAACGTCGTCAACCTGAAGGCCGACCCGGAAAAGAAGGCCAAGGTCGTGGCCGAGTACAACGGCGTGCCGTACGAGAAAAACCCGGACCTGTGCTGCCAGATCAATAAGGTCGAGCCTATGGGCCTGGCCGTGAAAGGCTATGACGCCTGGATGAGCGGCATCCGCCGGCACCAGACCGATTTTCGCAAGGCCATTCAAATTATTGAGGAATATGAGGGCGACATGTATAAAATAAGCCCTTTGGCGAATTTTACGTCGCGCGATTCCTGGTGGTACATGAAAGAGCACCAGATCCCGCAGCACCCGCTCTACGAAAAAGGCTATTTGAGCATCGGCTGCTGGCCGTGCACGAAGCCCGTTCAGGCCGGCGACGACGAGCGTTCGGGCCGTTGGGCGGGAAAGAGCAAGACCGAATGCGGCATCCACACTTTCATGAAACAGGTCAAGGCGCCTGAGAAAGAAAAAGACTCGTCCCAGCAAATGGGCGAGGGCGTTTAGGCCTACGGTTTAATAGACGCAAGGGACAACCCGTTTAATTGGAGGAATAGAAAATGACGACGACTACCA
>DATJFP010000074.1 GCA_035495615.1 Verrucomicrobiia bacterium
CTGGGTGCCAGCGTGCACCGCGAGAAAGAATAAAGGCCCTGTTTCAACGGGGCTGATCTTTGAACGAGGAGGTTTAACTTGGTTCGCATTCGACTCAAAAAGTTCGGCACGAAAAACGTCGACCAGTGGCGCATTGTTGTCAGCGACATCAAAATGCCGCGGGATGGACGTTTCATCGAGGAGATCGGCTATTACAATCCGCTTCGCAAAGAAGAACTGATTGTGATCAAGAAGGAGCGCCTGGATTACTGGGTTTCCAAAGGCGCCCAGATCTCGATTACCGTGAAGAGCCTGATCAAGCGTTTCGAGCGCAAGGCCCGCAAGACCGCCAAGAAGTAAGCGGTTTTATGGGACTGTGCATTGACGTTGTCACGCTGTTCCCCAATTTTTTCAAAGGCCCTCTGGAGGAGTCCATCCTCAAGCGGGCGCAGAAAAATAAGCTCGTCGACATCCGGATCCACAATCTCAGGAAATACACGCATGACGCCCACAAGACCGTGGACGACAAGCCCTTCGGGGGCGGCGCGGGAATGGTCATCAAGCCCGAGCCCGTGTTCGAGTGCCTGGAGGACATCGCGGGCGATGCGCGGGTGATTCTGCTGGCGCCTCAGGGCGCAAGGTTCACGCAGAAAAAAGCGGCGGAGCTGGCCTCGATCGGCCATTTCCTTCTGCTGGCGGGGCACTACGAAGGCTTTGATTACCGCATTCACGAGCATCTGGTGGATGAAGAAATTTCCGTGGGGGATTTTGTCACCATGGGCGGCGAGGCGCCGGCGCTGTGCATCATCGAGGCGGTTGTCCGGCTTTTGCCCGGGGTCCTGGGAAACAGCGGTTCCCTGGACGACGAGAGTTTCAACTCCGGGCATTTGGAATACCCGCAATACACGCGGCCGCGCAGTTTCCGCGGGTGGGACGTCCCCGAAATTCTTGTTTCGGGAAATCATAAGGAAGTCGAGGCCTGGCGCAAGCGCGAGGCCCGAAAAATGACGAAGGAAAGAAGGCCCGATTTACTTTGAGGGCTTAGGAATTCCATGAAGGAGAAGAGCATGAAAGGCGTTGAGATTCTTAACAAGCAGACCATGGGCAACAAGAAGCTTCCCGAATTCAATGTGGGCGACACGCTGAAAATCCACATCAAGGTGAAGGAAGGCGACAAGTCCCGTATTCAGGTTTTCGAAGGTGTTTGCATCCGTAAACGCGGCGCATCCGTGAACGCCAGCTTTACGGTGGTCAAGGAAACGCACGGGGACATCGTGGAAAAGATTTTCCCGTTTTATTCCCCGACGATCGACAAGATCACGGTCAGCTCGAAAGCCAAGGTAAGGCGCGCCAAGCTTTACCACCTCAGAAAGAAGAAGTAGTCCTTTTCCAGCGGCCGCCGGAAGCCCGTTTCCGGCGGGCTTTGCACCCCGAGATTTCCGTGGGAGCGGAAATGTCAAAAAAGCTGCATGAATTTGACCGGAACGAAAGGCGGCAGGGCGACGAGCTCATCGCCGGCGTGGACGAAGCCGGGCGGGGGCCTTTGGCTGGCCCCGTGGTAGCGGCCGCGGTCTGTTTCAAACCGTTTTCCCTGAAAGCGGCTTTCGAAGCCGGCCAGCGGAAGGGACTTTTCCGGGACCTCCGGGGCCTGAACGACAGCAAGCAGGTTCCCGCGCCCGAGAGGGAATCGCTTTTCCGCCAGATCGCCCGCCATGCCATCACCGGCATCGGCACCGCTTCCGAAGCAGAGATCGACCGGCTCAACATTTTCCAGGCCACGCGTCTGGCCATGAAAAGGGCGGTCCTCAATCTCACGCGCACGCCCACGATGCTCCTCATCGACGGAAAATACCTGCGCCTCGATGTTCCTCTCACCCAGAAATGCATTGTCAAAGGCGACTGTAAGTCGGCGAGCATTGCCGCGGCTTCCATCGTGGCCAAGGTTTTCCGCGACGCGTGGATGATTTCGCTCGACAAGCTTTATCCGGGCTACAATTTCAGCCGCCACAAAGGCTACGGCACCCCCGAACATTTGAGAAACCTGGACGCGCTGGGCCCTTGCCCGGTCCATCGCCGTTCCTTTGCCCCCGTGGAATACGCCGGAGAAGACGAGACCCCCCTTGAAAGTTTTTGAGATTAAAAATCGCGAGCCTTTTTCCATGCCGCTCGGCGAGCGCGGCGAGATGGTGGCCTGGGCGTACCTGGTCAACGAAGGCTACCGCCTCCTCGAAAAAAATTACCGCTGCCCGCTGGGCGAGATCGACGTGGTCGCGGCGCGCGGCGGGCGGCTTGCATTCGTGGAAATCAAGACGCGCCGGCATCACGGGCTCGGCCTCCCCGAAGAAGCCGTGGACGCCGCCAAGCAGAAAAAACTCGTCCGCCTTGCCCAATATTATCTGAAGGAAAAAAACCGCGAAGACGCGCGCGTTTCTTTTGACGTGCTGTCGGTGACTTGGCGCGACGGCGAGGAACCGGAATTCCGCCTGCTGATGGATGCCTTCATGGTCGAGGAGGAAATCCGGTGAACTTTTCGTTTCTGGGCAGGCTCCGGTCGGTCCTCATACCTCTGTCCAACGTTCGGCCGGGAGAGCGTCGCAAGACCTTCCTGATGTTCCTCTACTTTTTCCTCACGATCTCGCTCGTCTACATCCTGAAGCCCGTGCGCAGCTCGCTGTTCATCGGAGAATTCGGCGCGGAGAAGCTGCCCTTCATTTATATAGGAGAAGGCGTGTGGCTGGTCTTTGTGGTCTGGGCCTACACGCGTCTGGCCAAACGCGTGAGCCGCAGGACACTCTATGTCGGAGTCCTCATCTTCATCATCTTCAACCTGCTCGTCTTCTGGATGTTTCTCGGAAAACAGATCGCCTACATGTCCGCCTTCTTCTACGTGTGGGTCGCGTCGTTTTCGATCGTGATGACGACTATTTTCTGGACGCTGGCCAACGACATCTTCAATCCCGCCGAGGCCAAACGCCTTTTCGGCATCATCATGAGCGGCGGCTCGCTGGGCGGAATCCTTGGCGGCGTGATTACCAATCAGGCCGTGCGCATCGTCGGGACCGAGAACCTGCTTCTTGTCGCGGCCGGCATCCTTGTGGGCTGCATTTTCCTTGTCCTGCTGCTGCACCGCGAAATCCAGCTCGTGGACAAGTCCAGGGCGCCGGACGAAGTCCCGGACGCGGTGGCACCCAAAGAGTCCACCATGAAGATCCTGACGGGATCTTCGTACCTGATGATGCTGGCCGCGGTTGTCATCATCGCCAAGATGTCTTCCACGATCGTCGATGCCCAATTCAGCAAGGTGGTCGAGATCACCGTTCTCGGAAAAGAGGAAAGGACCGCTTACTTCGGCGCGTTCTGGGCCTGGCTCAATTGCATTTCTTTTTTCATGCAGTTTTTCATCACCAGCCTTTCGCTCCGGATTCTAGGCGTCGGATTTTCGTTGTGGCTCCTGCCCGGAGGGCTCACCTTTTTCGCGGTGTTGAGCCTTTTTAACCCGCTGCTCGCGACTTCGCAGGCGCTCCGCATTTTCGACGGCGCGGCCAACTATTCCATCCAACTCGCGAGCAAGGAAACGCTCTATCTTCCGCTTCCAAGCCGCATCCGGCACCGCGTCAAACCCATCATCGACATGCTCGGCTTCCGGAGCGCCAAGACGCTGGGCGGGCTTTATATTCTGGCAGGGACTTATTTTTTGAGGCTGTCTTACGAGCGCCTCGGCATGCTGCTTCTTCTCATCATGCCTTTCTGGGGCTGGATTGCGTGGAATATGAAGAAGGCCTATTCTCAGCGCTTGAAGGACTATCTTCTCGACCGCCAAAAATACGACAACGCGGTGGAGGCTTATAATGCCGCCGATGTTTTGAGCTTCCTTCACAGCGAAAAAAATTTCGAACAGATCCGGTCCTTTTTGAGCAGCCGGTCGCCGGCCACGCGCAAGCTCGCGGCCGCGGCGCAATACGCGTATGATAAATCTTCCCAGGACCTGGAAAGAACGCGCAAGATCGTCGATCATCTCGTGGCCCGCGAACCGATTCCGGACATGGAAGGCCTTCCCCAGGAACAGGAAGAAAAAAAAGACGCGGAACTGCTGAGCGGCCTTTTTGTCAAAGAGCCCGAGCCCTCTGCGTCGGGCAGCCTTCAGAGCCGTATCGAGCAGGAGGCAGAAAAAATTATTTTACAGGCGGGGGAGGCGCTGCGCGATCCAAACCTTTCCGCCGAGGCCAAGCGCCAGGCTGTGCGCGTCCTCGGCTACCTGCCGCGGCAGCAAACCGCGGACCTTCTGCTGCAGTCCTTCGGAGGCACGGAAGACCACGGCATCCGCTTTATCATCATGAAGGCGCTCCTGCGGCTGTGCAAAAAAAATCCTAAGATCACGGTCAGCCGTTTTCTGGTGAAGAATGAAATCGCGCGGGAAATCGCGGTGCACGAACAGATCCTCAAAATCCGGGCCTTTTACCGGAAGCATAAAGAAGGCCTGCCGCTGGAAGACTCCCTCGACATCACGCTCAGGGCTATCCAGGACGAGAACGTGGAGCGGGTTTTCAAGTGCCTGAGCCTGCTTTATCCGGAGGAAACCATCCGCATGGCCCATCAGGAGATCAGAGACCAGGGCCCGGACGCTTCGAGGAGCCATGCCGTCGAGCTTTTGTCCAATACGCTGGAGCCCGACATCCTGCTGATGGTGCAGGCGGTCCTGGATCAGGAACCCGAGGTCCGGATCAAGGACGACGAGGTGCGGGCCATTTTGAAAAACTTTATTCGGAGCCCGTATGCGTGGTTCTCGCTGCTGGGGCACCTCCTCGCCGTGGATCTGAACCTTGCGGGAAGGTGGCCGGAGCTGGCTGAATACCAGGGAACTTCCGAGAATCCGCTATTTTCCGTTTAAGCAATGGAAGTTCTTGGATTTTTGAGTTAAATTTCATATACTTTCCGTCCCCGGTCCGGAAGTCAAGAAAGCCGGTCCGCGGCCGAAATATGAAGTCACGTTTAACTTAGGGCATGTCCTTGAAAAAAATATTACTGACCAGTTTGATCCTGACCGTCGCAGGTACCCAGGCCTTTGCCGCCACCTACGACCGCTACGCCTCGATTTACCGCGACGAAGAGGGGACTTCCACGGCCAAGAAGGTCGCGACGGAGTTCCTGGCTTATCCTTTTGATCTCATTCGCTGGCCCACGGACAAGGCCCTGGTCTACACCGAAAAGCACCACATCGATACCAAGCTCCGCTACGGTCTCGACACCCTGAAAAACCACGGCATCCACCCCGAGATCGGAGCCTGGAATTCTCAGGGCGTGGATTTTGATTTCGTCCAGCTCACCAATCAGAAAACGCGGTTCCCCGATCTCATCGCAAAAGGCGGGGTTCACTGGGGCCACCGCGAACTCTTCCGCGTCGACTCGGAAGTGGGCTGGCAGGACTTCGGCGGCACGGGCATCGGCCCGGTCGGATTCTTTTCTTATGACCGCCGCCCCGAGGAAGATTTTTACGGCATCGGCCCGCACGCGAGCGCGGGCGACGGCTCCAGTTATAAAATGGAGACCACGACCGTCGGCGGGCGCCTGGATTATGATCCGGATCCCACGATTCACGCGGACACGTTCTTCAGTTACCGCAACGTCAATATCACCAACGGCGAAGACGGCGGAAAAAACATCATCGACACCCAGTTCCCCGCGGGCAGCATTCCCGGCCTCGCGGGCGACGAACTCCTCGACATGGGCCTGAACCTGGCGCAGGACAGCCGCAATCATCGCGGCGTTTCCACGCGCGGCGGTTTGAGAAGAGCGGGCCTCAGCTATCATGAAGGCCTGGGAAGCTCCGACGCCCGCTACCTGAAATACGAAACCGAACTAAGCCAGTACTTCCGGCTCTGGTCCGAGCGCCGGGTGCTTGTCCTTCGCTTCTACGGCGAATATAACGACGGCATCAACGGCGGCTCTGTCCCGTTCCATCAGATGGCCAAGCTCGGCGGCTACGGGCTTTCGAATGCGGATACGAGCCAGACGCTGCGCGCCTTCGACGAAAACCGTTTTTATGACAGAGGCCTGGGCCTTTTCAATTTCGAATATCGCTATGCCATTTATGAATACCGCGACTTCCGCATGGACTCGGTCCTTTTCTGGGACGAGGGCCAGGTTTTCGGGGAGTTCAGCCAGTTGAAGCTCAAGGATTTCAGGGAATCCTACGGCCTCGGCCTCCGCTTGAGCGTGGCCAATCACAATATCTTTTCCGTCGAAATGGCGCACGGCGAAGAAGGGACGAATTTTTATGTCAAGACACACACGCCGTTCTAAAAACGGGATGTTCGGAGCGGTCCTCGCGGCCTCCGTCCTCTGCCTTTTTCTGCCCGGCGCCCAGGCGCAGGAAATGAAAAAAGAGCAGACCGGCCTTTACCGGGACATCTTCGACCAGCAGATTTATTATGAAGGCACGAACCTGCTGCGTCTGGACCGGATGTACCGCCTCCTGTTCAAGAAGAAACTCCGCGCGCTGGGTGTCAACGTCTACGACGAAGTTCCGGATTCGGAATTTTTCGTCAACCGCCACGGCCGCGAGAGGCTTTCCGCCGAAGCCCTGGAGAACGGATACAAGGAAACGGACGGCCCCAGCGGAGCGCTCACGGTTTTTCAAGGCAAAAGCCAGGGGCAGAGCCCCGGCCTTTTCGTCCGCGACGCCAAGGGCGACGCCTATCTCCTCAAATTCGATTCCTTCGACAATCTCGAACTGATGACGTCCGCAGAAGTCATCGGCAGCCGGTTTTATCACGCGATCGGGTACCATGTCCCGCAGTATACGATCCTCACATTCGACCCTTCTCAACTGAAAGTCGCGGAGGACGCGAAAACCGTGGACGATACCGGCTTCGAAAAACCCTTTACGGCCGAAAAACTCGAAGAATTCCTTTTGTTTCTCCCGCGTGATGAAAACGGAAATTACCGCGCGTCCGCGAGCAAGCTCTTGAAGGGCGAGAAAAAAGGCAATTGGTTCTTCGACGGCCGCCGCGAGGCCAATCCGGACGATAAAATCGACCATGAGCGCCTGCGTCCCGTGCGTGCGCTCGGTGTTTTTGCCGCATGGCTGGGCAATTACGACACGCGCGCCAGCAACACGCTGGATTATTTGATCACGGACGAAAACGGCAAGCAGGTCGTCAGGCATTATCTGATCGATTTCAGCGCCGCGCTCGGCGGGCACAACACCGGCCCCAAGGCGCCTATGTTCCTGCACGAGCATATGATCGACTATGGCGAAACCGCCAAGGCCTTTGTCACGCTGGGCCTGTGGGAAAAACCGTGGCAGAAAAGATGGCGCGAGGCGGGAGAAAAGGTGTCCGACTCTCCGGCGATCGGCTATTTCGACAATCGCTATTTCGATCCGGCCCGAATGAAAACGCAATTGCCGTATTACGCTTTCAAGGACGTGACGCGGGCCGACGGTTTTTGGGCGGCGAAGATCATCAAGTCTTTTTCCGACGACGACATCAAGACGGTCGTCAAGGCCGGCAAATATACGCGGCCGGAAGATGCCGACTATATTGCCCGCATCCTTTCCGAGCGCCGCGACATCATGGCCCGCTACTGGTATGAACAAGCCAATCCGCTGGACGACTTCGAATATGCGGGTGGGACTTTGAGCTTCAAGGACCTTGCCGTGGACGCGGGCTTCGTTTCCGCGGACGCAAGCGTCTATCATTTCGACATCCTCCGCAATGTGGGAAAAAAGGGAAAGATCCTCGCTTCTCTGGACAGCGCCCAGACATCTCTGACCGTGGACCCGGCCTGGTTTGAAGGAAATTCCACGCTGAATATTTTCATCCGCACTTCCCGCAAAGGCGCGGAGAAACAAAGCCCTTACGTCCTCGTCGAGCTCAAGCTTTCTGGTATTGCCGGCGTCACTCACGAAGACTGATCCGCAAACACTTCCCGCATTGCGACAACCCCGGAGAGGGGACCATGATCCGCATTCCGGATGCTTTCCTTCAGAATCTCAAAGAGCATGCCGAACGTGACTATCCTCATGAATGCTGCGGCCTGATCTTGGGATCGAAGGCCGATCCCGCGGCGCTTTCGCGGATCGAGCCCTGCCCGAACATCCAGGACCGCATGCACGCGCAGGATCCCCGCGGCTTTTCGAGGACTGCCGAGACCGCGTACTTCATGGATCCGCGCTTTCTTCTGGCGATCCAGAAAACATGCCGGGAAAGAAATGAAGTAATCCGCATCATCTATCATTCCCACGTCGAGGCCGAGCCTCTTTTTTCCCCGGAGGACGAAGCCCTGGCTGTCCTGGACCGGGAACCTCTTCATGCCGGGGTTTATTACCTCATTATTTCGGTCGTAAAGAGGGAAGCGGCCAAGTACCATTTATATGGCTGGGACAAAGGACTCCAGGCCTTCCAAAGGGTTTCGGCCGGCGGCTGGGGTCCGGCCGGCCGGAGAGACGAACCTCATGGACGTCAGGCAGAGAATCCTGGTTGTTGACGACGAGCCGAATATCCGGCGGAGCCTTGTTGTCAGGCTGGAGAATTCCGGTTACCGCGTGGATACCGCCGAAAACGGGCAGGAGGCCCTGGCGTTTTATCAACGCGCCCTCAAGGAAGCCAGTCCTTACGATTTGATCCTCCTCGACCTCATTATGCCCGGCCTGGATGGGCTCGGCGCGCTCGACGGCATACGGCAGCACGAAGCTTCGTCGGGAATTTCCCAAAAAGACCGCACCCCGGTCGTGATGCTGACCGCGCTCAGCGGTTCCTGGGAGGAGGACGCCCGTTACGAAGGCTGCGACGACTACATTCAGAAGCCGTTCAAGACCGAAACCCTGATGGAAATCATCCACAAGAGAATACGCCCTCCCCAATCTCCCGGCATCGGGTAAGCTTCTAATGTCCCTCCGAAGGCTCCGGAAACGAGGTTTAGACGGAGCGAGAAAAAACCGATAATTTCAGGAAGATTTAACCCAACTTCATCGGCTGTCTTAGGAAAAAGCATGAGCGAAAGCCCCGTCATCTTCAAAGTTAAAAAATTTTTCAAAAAGGACCCGGAATTCCGTTTTCCCGCCACGGTCCGTGAGAACACGTCGCTTGTCCAGGCCGGAGTCTTTGATTCCTTTTCCGTGATCAAACTGGTCACGTTCCTGGAAAAGGAATTCAAGATCCGGATCAAGCCGGAAGACCTGCTGGAAGAAAATTTCAGCACGCTGAAACAGATCGAAAAGCTGGTCTTGCGCAAGCAGAAGAAAAAATAGCGGAGGCAGGGTGCAATATCTGGTCCACCATTTCCTCGACCAAGCGTGCCGGGAATTTCCCCGGAAAACAGCGCTGATCCACGGAAGAGAGCGGCTCCGTTACCTGGACGTGCAAAAGGCTGCCGACGGCCTGGCCCGGCGCCTCCTCGAACTCGGCCTCAAAAAAGGGGACCGGGTCGGCATCTACCTGGAAAAATCCGTGGAGGAAGTCATTTCCGTCTTCGCGGTATCGAAAGCCGGCGGCGTTTTCGTGATCCTGAATTCCGCCCTGAAACCGGATCAGGTCGCCTACATCATGGGCCAATCCGGAATGCGCTGCCTTGTCACGGGACCTTTGACCTACGGCCACCTTCCCCCGGCGCTGCGCCGCAAGCCGGAATTCGTCCTGGCCCTGGAAGGCGGAAAAATCCGGACTGTGATCGGCTCTCGCGCCAAGCGGACCAAGGACATTCCTTTCCCCAAAGACCTGACCGGCAATGATCTTGCCAGTATTATCTACACGTCCGGCTCCACCGGATTTCCGAAAGGCGTGATGCTGACCCACCACAACGTCTGTCTTGCCGCGCATTCGGGCGCAAAGCACCTGCGCAACGAATCCGGCGACGTGCTGATGGGCGTGCTGCCGCTCAGTTTCGATTACGGCCTTTTCCAGCTGACCTCCGCTTTCAAAATGACGGGCACGCTCGTCCTGAAAAAATTTATTTCCGCCGAAGATCTCCTCGAAACCGCGCGCCGGGAAAAAGTAGACGGCATCGCCGGAATCCCCACGATCCTGATCCCTCTGGCGGAAAGCCGGGCGCTCAACAAAATCGCTCTCCGGCATTTGCGCTACATTACGAATTCGGGCGGCAAATTGCCCGTGAAGTATTTCCGGAAGCTGCGCAAGGCCCTGCCGCGCGTGAAGATTTTTTCCATGTACGGATTTACGGAGGCGTTCCGGGCCGCCTACCTCGAGCCCGAGGAACTCGACCGCAGGCCGGAATCCATCGGCAAGGCGGTTCCGAACGCGCGGATCTACGTGCTCGACGCGAACGGGAAAGAATGCGGGCCGGGCCAAACCGGCGAGCTGGTCCAGGCGGGGCCTCTTGTGTCGCGGGGCTACTGGAAAAATCCGGAAGCCACGGCCGCCAAGATAAAACAGAACCCGCTGCACAATGATTACGACGACCCGGTCTGCTATTCCGGGGATTTCGTCAAAAAAGACAAAGACGGCTTCCTTTATTTTATTGGGAGAAAAGACCAGATGCTCAAATGCTCCGGCTACCGCGTCAGTCCCGACGAGATCGAGGCGATCCTGCACCGGCATCCTCAGATCCGTTCGGCCGCGGCTTCGGGTATTCCCGACGAACGTCTGGGGCACCGCATCCGCGTGGCCGCCGTCCTGAAAAGCGGCGCATCCCTGAAACCTGAAGACCTGCTCGCTTATTGCCGCCGGGCCATGCCGTCGTACATGGTGCCTTCCGAAATCCGGATTCTGGACAAGCTGCCGCTGACGGCTCACGGCAAAATCAACCGGGCGCTTCTCGCCGCCGGGAAGGTCTCATGAAAATCCGCCTGGCGCGCGCGGCGCTCAAAGATTTTCCGAATTATCAGAAATGGTTCCGGAATCCGAAAAACAGGCAATGGCTGGGAACGCCGTTCTGCGAGCTGGATTACAACATCGCTTTTCATGCCGCGTGGATCCGGAAAAACGACAGCGTGGTTTATACCATCTACGAAGGCCGCACGCCCATCGGCTGCGCCAGCGCCCTGGCCGTCGACCGGAAGAATAAAAATGCCAACATCATCCTTGTGCTGGGCGACAAAAAGTTTCGCGGACGGGGGATTGCCGCGAAGGCGGGGAACCTTTTCCTGCGGAAGATGTTTTTCAGGCACGGGCTGCGGTCGGTCTATGCCTGGGCCGTGGAAACCAATGCCGCGTCGGTCCGTATCATCGAAAGAAATAATTTTACGCGCGTCGGCATCCAGCGGCGCAGCCACAAAATCAATGGCGTCTACAAAAACAGGATTCTTTTCGATTTGTTGAAAGAAGAATTCATCGAGTTATGACCTCTTTTGAACCCAGCGCGAAAAAGGTTTTGCGGCTCCTGAAAAAGGGGGCGCGCACGCCGGCCTTTTTTTACGACCGAAGCGTCGTAGCCCGGAAATACCGCCTGCTGGCCTCGAACCTTCCGTCCGGATTTGGAATTTTATATGCCCTGAAGGCCAATCCGAATCCGGAGCTCGTGCGTTTTATCGGAAAGCTGGGAGCGGGCGCCGACATTGCCTCATCCGGCGAGCTTGCGACGGCGCGCCGGGGCGGCATTCCGGCTGCGGCCCTCAGCTTCGTGGGCCCGGGCAAAACATCTGAAGAACTGCGCGAGGCGATCCGCGCGGGCGTTGGTGTCATTCACGCGGAGTCGCTCGAAGAATTTGTCCGGATCTCTCGGATCGCCGGCAGCCTTCGGAAAAAAGCCCGCGTGGGCGTGCGCGTCAATCCTCTCCGTGAAGCGTCGGTCCCGGGCATGAAAATGGGAGGAGGCGCCAAACCTTTCGGCGTCGACGAGGAAATCTTGCCACAAGTTTTCAAACTTCTCGGCAAACTCGATCATCTCTCGTTTCGCGGCATCCACGTTTACACGGGCTCGCAAATGCCGGGCCACAAGAGCATCCTCGAAGGCATGAAGGAAGTCCTGAAAATCGCGGAAAAAGCCCAGCGGCTGCACGGACGGCCGCTCGAGATCATCAACCTCGGCGGCGGCTTCGGCGTGCCTTATTTCGAAGGCGACAAGCCTCTGGATGCGGGAGAATTCGGCCGCGGCCTGAAAGCCCTCATGCGTTCCGCCCGGACGGACGAAATTTTTCCGCGCGCGCGTTTTTTTGTGGAGTCCGGCAGGTACCTGGCCGCGGAAAGCGGGCTTTACACGGCGCGGATCCTTTATCGCAAATTGTCCCGGGGGAAAATTTTTTTGGTCGTGGATGGGGGGATGAACCATCATCTCGCGGCTTCGGGGCAGCTCGGCAATTTTTTCCGGAAAAACTACAAAATGAAAGTCCTGGGAAAAGGCGCGGGCCTGGAAACCGTAACCGTGGTGGGGCCGCTCTGCACCCCGCTGGACCTCCTGGGCCGCGACGTGCGCCTGGCGCGGGCGGAACCCGGGGACGTTCTTGGCATCTACAATTCCGGGGCCTACGCGTATTCAGCAAGCCCGCTCCACTTTTTGAGCCACAAACTGCCGGAAGAATATGTGATCTGATCATGGCAGCCAAAATCGAAGTCCGCAGCTTTGGAGGAGAATACGGCGCCCTTGCGCGCATGCTGGCGCCGTCGTGGGAACGCGAACACACGTCGTACCTGCATTTTTCAAAGCAGCAGCTCAGGTATCTGGTCCAGTCACCGCAAGTCGACCGCCGGTGGACTCTGGGCTGTTACCGTGGAAAAGAGCTCTTGGGGTTTCTTCTGACCTTGGGAAAAAAAGTCCGCATGAAATCGGGCCGGAAAGTCCGGGTCGCGTTGAACACGCTGATGACGGTCAAGAAGGGCCGCGAACGCCTGCTCCCGCATCTGCACATGCTCGAATACATCGCCGCTCACCGCGGCAATGCCGGCTACAAATTCTCACTGGGTTTCGTCGACAGCAAGATCTCGAACAACAGCATCCTCGGCGCTTACCTTTCCCACCGCTACCGTTATTTCAAAATCATCAGGACATTTCCGTACTTTGTCCGGCGTCTTGATCTGGATGACCTGGCTTCCGAGCCCGTGCTCCCGGAGTTTTTTGTGAGCGCCACGGTGGCCAAAAAAGAAAGGGCCGCCTGCCTGCGGCTGGTCAATGCCATTAAGGCCAAAGACTTTTCCGAGGCCTGGAGCGCGCGCCATTTTTATCCCCGTCTTTCTGGGAAGCACCACTTCACGTTCGTTGCCAAAAAAAGACGGAAAGTCGCGGGAATCTTCCATGGTTACATCGCCAACATGGTCTCGGGGCCGCGCGCCGTGAAGACGGCCGTCGTGACCACGGTGAGCGTCGATGCGCTAAACGATGCGGAAAAAAAAGCCGCCATCGCCGAGATGATGAACGGCCTGAGGCGCAGAGGCGTGCGGCAGGTCATCCGAGGCTATATGGGAATCGTCTCCGATTCGATCTGGCAGGAGAGCGGTTTTAGCCGCTCGTTTTCTTCCTTGAATGCGTACGTGTGCAGCGACCGCCGTTGGCCGTTCCGGCGCCCGTGCAAATTTGCCATCGAGATCATTTAAAGCGAGGGGTCCGTGGATTTCTTCACGTTTGCGGCGAAAGGGCAGGGAATAAGCTTTGTTTCGCTTCTCTTCCTGGGTTTTTTCGCGGCGGTCTTTTTCTTGTACCGCTGCCTGAAACAGCCTGCCCAAAACCTGCTTCTGCTCGCGGCCAGCTACCTGTTTTATGCAGCCTGGGACCCGCGGTTTCCTCCTCTGCTCATGGCCCTGACCGTGTTTCAATATTATTGCGGCGGCCGGATCGGCGCCTCAGAGGATCCCGCGGAAAGAAAATTTTTCCTGCGGCTGAGCCTGGCGGGCGGATTGGGAGTGCTCGCTTATTTCAAGTACGCGGATTTCTTTGCCTACCGGCTGAAGCTCGCGTTCCATCACCTGGGTTTTTCCGCCAATCCTGTTTTCTACGACATCGTCCTTCCCGTGGGGCTGTCTTTTTATACGTTCCAGATGCTCAGCTATACCCTTGATATCTACTGGCGTCGGGCAAAACCCGCCGGCCGATTTCTGGATTTCGCGCTTTTCACCGCGTTTTTCCCGCAGCTTCTGGCCGGCCCTATCGGACGCGCCTGGGCGCTTCTTCCTCAAATCACAAATCCCCGGGGCGTGACCCGGGAAAACCTGCGGCAGGGAGCGTTTCTTTTTTTCTGGGGCGCTTTCCAGAAAACGTTTATCGCCGACAATCTGGCCCGCCTTGTCGTGCCTTTCTTCGCGTCGCCGGGGCCCTACAACGGCGTGACCGTGCTCCTCATGGTTTACGCTTTCGCGTTCCAACTTTATTGCGATTTCGCGGGGTATTCGAACATCGCGCGGGGGCTCGGGAAATGCCTTGGGTTCGAGCTGGGGGTCAATTTTGACCTGCCGTATTTTTCGAAAAATCCCGTCGAGTTCTGGAGACGGTGGCACATCAGCCTTTACTCCTGGCTGCGGGACTATGTGTATATCCCTCTGACGTTCGGGGTCGAGCATAAAAATTATTTCGTGGCCTACCGCAGCACCCTGATCGTCATGCTCCTGGGCGCATTCTGGCACGGCCTCGGATGGAATTATTTTTTGTGGGGCCTTTTTGCGGCGGCCTCCATCGTCGTCTACACGCTTTGGAGCCTCCGGATTTCGAAAAAAAGCACGGCCTCGAAAGCCGATCCTCTTCCGCTCAGCCTGGCCAAGATGCTCCTGCATTTCCATTTTGGCGTGTGCGCGGGCTGGCTGATCGCGCGCAGCGAAAGCCTTGCCCAGATGGGCCGGATGTTCGAGGCTCTATTTTTCCGGTTCCGCTTCGAGCCCGGCCATCTGTCTCTGGCGGCCAGCCTTCTCTTTTATGTCGCGCTGCTGCTCATGGTCGAAGCGTTCCAAAAATGGAAAAATAATTTCTGGGTTCTTTTTTCATGGCCGGCCGCTTTCCGCTGGATAGTTTATTCGCTGATGGCATTTTCCATCCTTTTGTTCGGAGAGCACAGCGGCAGGCTTTTCATTTATTATCAATTTTGAGGCGGACGTGAAAATCCTTAAAGGAATTTTGATTCTGGCGCTTTGTCTCGCGGCCGGGGAAGTTTACGTCCGCATCGCGGAGCGCCTGCATTTGACCCAGGTGGAAGTGCTGAAGCCCGAATCCGGAAAACTGCTGAAGGAAGACCGGGATTTTTCCGCGGACGAAGACGTGCGCGTCCTTCTTCTCGGGGATTCCATGCTGGCGGGCCTGGGTGTCCGGCATGACCAGATTTTTTCCACGATCCTCGAAGAATTTTTGCGGGCCGCGATGCCCGGCAAAAAGGTCAAGGTGATCGACGGCATGTCATGGGGATTCAACACGTACCGGAACTGGCTGACGTTCGAACGCATGATGAAAAAAGAAACCAAGCCCACGCTGATTTTTTATGATTATTCTCTGGATGACGTTTACGGCGGCTATCCGGAGTTCAAGGACGTGCCCGCAGAAAAGTGGCAGGGACGGCCGCGGGGGCGGTTTGCCGAAAGGCTGCGACTTGCCGAGATCCAGGCGGAGCGTTATTCAGTTTTGATGCGTTACCTGATTCCCCGCACCCGGTTGTATTTCCAGAAAAAGGGAATCGTGTGCCGGAATTCGCCCATGGGACACTTGCTCCATGAGGCTTACGCTCCGGACTTTGTGGGCTGGCAGGCGACGCAGAAATACCTGCTCGAAATCAACCGGCAATGCCGAGAGAACGGCATCGTGCTGCTGGTCCATCATTCGCCGGATCTGATGTTCCTGCCCGACGACCCCTTCTCAAAAATCACTCAAATTGTGCGGGATTTCTGCCGTGATAAGGGTATGCTGTGGTTGGACAGCGCGCCGGCTTTCAGAGGCTATGCCGCGAAAGATTTGACGCTTTCGCCTCTGGACGCCCATCCCAGCCCCCTGGCTCACCGGATCGCTGCCGCCTTCGCGGCGCAGGCGATACTCGAACATGACAAGGTTTTATCCTCATGACATCGGAAAAAAAACTCCCGTCCTACGATGCTGTATTGACCGGGATATGGGTTTCTTTCATTGGGTTGGCGGTGATGCTCGGCTGGCATTTTCGTCTGACCGGATGGCTCCAGATTTTTCCCTCGTCGCCGGCCATGCAGTACAATACGGCTCTTTGCTTTTTGATAAGCGGCATGGCCTTAAGTGCCACCGGTGCCGGGCGCCCGCATCTGGCGTTTCCATTGGGGCTTTTGTTGCTTCTGATTTCGGGGTTAACGGTCCTCGAGTATGGGGTCGGAAAAAATTTAGGAATAGACCAGATATTTCTTAAACCGCATATTACAACTTATGTTTTTTATCCCGGACGCATGTCTCCAATCACGGCAGTTTGTTTTCTTTTCTTGTCCGCAGCCTTCGTCCTAATTTCCCGCAGCAAAAACCAAAAGCCCTCGATCATCGGCATCACCTTTCTTTGCGTTCCGGTCCTGTTCCTCGCGGCCGTTGTTCTCATCGGCTATTCCTTCAAGCTTGAAGCCGCGTACGGATGGGCTTCTTACACACGCATGGCCATCCCTACCGCCGGCACCTTTATCTTCCTTTCCGGCGGGATGATTTTTTGGACATGGAAAGGGGAGCGCGGCTGGTTCTGGGCGGCAATCCTTTTGGTGTTGGGCATGTTTGTTTCGGTAACTGTCTTTACCATGATGATGCAGAGATACCAGCACGATCTCAGCGTTAACTTCAAAAACGATTCCGCCAACCGGGCTGCGGCCATCCGGCGCGAAATCGAAGGGGGAATTCGCGCGGTTCAGGCCATGCGGGCTTTTTTTGACGGCTCCAAGGAAGTAGACCGCCAGGAATTCCGGGAATTTGCGATGGCCATCATCCAGAACCGTCCCAGCGTCCAGGCCTTCGAATGGGTGCCGCTGGTGACCGCGGCCGGGCGGCCTGATTTCGTAAATCGCGTGCGCGCCGAAGGTTTTCCCTCCTACGATTTATGGATAGTCAATGATGCCGGAAATAGACAGGCCGTGCCCCCCGAACAAGAGGTGAGTTTTCCCATCGATTACGCAGAGCCTTTCGAAAAAAACAGCGATATCCTGGGGCTTGACTACGGTTTCCAGGCCGACTGGCGAGAAGCCTTTTTCAAAGCAGGGCGGCTGAATACCAATGTCGCCACGGCAGCAACTAGGCTTTTCCGCCGCTTTGCCAAGGGTGAGGTTGGCGTAATTCTCGCCGAGCCGATTTTTAAAAAGCAAACCGAGCAGGCAAGTTCCGAAAAAAAGGAACAAGAAGTCCAGGGCTATGTAACGGTGGTTTTGGTCCTTCCCAGGCTCGTGCAAACCGCGTTCAACTATCTCGACGCGCGCGGTGACGTCAATGTTTACGTTTACGAAAAAAAGCCGACGGGCGATCTCGATTTGGTTTATTTCCAGCCGCCGAGAGACGCCCCGTCTGTCCGAGGCTCATTGTCGGAAAAGGAGTTGAGCGCAACCGAAACCCTCAGCTATGAGGAGGTCATCACCTTCTCGGAACGTGAGTGGGTGATCCGTTGTTATCCTCCCCTGATGTACTTGCAGCAGTATACGAGCTTCGCTCCTTGGATCGTTCTGGGCGTCGGGATTTTATTGACCGTGCTTCTGGCGGGATATGTCTACACCATCAACCAATCAAGGCTCATTCTCAGGCGGCTCAATTCCCAACTGCATGAGGAAATCACCGCGCGCGAAAAAATCCAGAAAGCCCTGGAAAATGCAAACGAGGAACTCGCGAAAAAAGAGCAGCTGTACCGCAGCATCTTCGAAAACTCGGCCGTGGCCATCACCATGACGGATGATCAGGAACGCATCATCGCATGGAACAGATTTGCCGAAAACATGCTGGGCATGACCAGAGAGGATCTCAATTTGAAGCCGGTCAAAGATTTGTATCCGGATGAGGAATGGAAAAAAATCCGCTCGTTGAACGTCCGGCAAAAAGGGTCTCAGCACCGCATCGATACCCACATCATCCGCAAAGACGGGAGCATTATTCCAGTTGATATCGCCGTTTCGGTTTTGACTTCGTCCGACGGCACCATTACGGGATCCATCGG
>DATJFP010000075.1 GCA_035495615.1 Verrucomicrobiia bacterium
GCAAAGGTCCCGGGCCTTTTCGATCACGCGAAAAAAAACCTCGAAGGCGCGGCTGTCCATGTCGAGGTCCGCAGACGGCTGCGGCCCTGAACTTTCCTGTTTGAGCCCGCGGAGTGCCCGTCTTGCCATGAAGCGAAAAACTTTGACCGACGGCCAGCTCCTCCACGCCAGCGCGGGCGGCGGCTCCAAGCGGCGCGCCTGCGGATTTTCCAAAACCGGAGCCGACAGCAGCGCCTGGACGTCTTTGTCCGAAGGCCGGCGCAGGATCATGTCTTCCATGTCCTGGTCGAGTTCCGTGAAAAAAAGCACGGCCTTAGGTTTCAGAGCCAGGCCGGTTTCTTCCAGGCGCGCGAGTTCGAACGGCGGATAATCCCCTTGCACGCCCAGGTTCGCGGCACGCAGCCCGGAACGCCTTTCCAGATTTTCGGAAAGCGTGTCCCGGAAATCCAGGCCGTGGCCGTACACCATGGAATCGCCGAGAAGCACGAGGTCCGCCCGCGTGAAAAAATCATCGTCGCGGATGCCGAGCGCATTGGTCCGGTGCTCCCAGCGGTAGCCGTTGTAAAACATGGAAGCCCGGAAGTCCGGCTTCAGGCGGTGCAGCGGCGAAGGAGGGACCTGATAATAAATGTCGCCTGGCCCGAAACCGTAGCGGCCGAGGATGAGATTCTGGAGCGGCATGGGAAAATGCGCCGAAAAAAGGCGGAGGGAAACGTCAAAGACAGCCCAGCACGCCGCTGTCATGACGAGAAACGCGGCCAGGCGTGGAAAAAGTCCCCGCAACCGCGTTCTCACTTCACCAGCAGCCAAAAGGCGAGCGCCGCGAGAATGCGGTAGACGCCGAAAGAAGTGAAGCCGTGATTTTTAATGAGAGCCAGCAGAAAACGAATCGCCAGGATCGCCACCGCGAAAGAAACCACGAATCCCACGGCCAGGACTTGCCAGTCCGCCCCGGAAAAAGACGCGCCATGCTTGAGAAGATCCAGTGCGGTCGCGGCGAGCATGGTGGGAACGGCGAGAAGAAATGAGTATTCAGTGACGGTCTTGCGCTTCAATCCCAGCAGCATGCCTCCGCAGATCGTGGCCGCGGCGCGGGAAACCCCCGGCACCATGGCCAGGGACTGCGCCAGGCCGATGATCGCGGCCTGCCGGTACGTAATGGATTTCAAGTCTTCCGAAGCTCCGGGCTTTTCGCGGTAAACGCGCTCGATCAAAATCATGATGATGCCGCCCACGAAAAGAGAGACCAGAACCACCGGCGCGCCGGTCACGAGTATTTTCTTGATGATCTTATACAGCACGAAGCCCACGACGGCTGTCGGAATAAATCCCGCCGCGACGCGCTTGGCGATTTCGAAATCCGCGAAGACGCGGCGCGCATACAGGACCACGACCGCGAGGATGGCGCCGACCTGGATCGCGATTTCGAAGCTGGCGATGAAGTCCGTCTGCTGGAGGCCGAGAAGGCGCGCCGTCAGGATCAGGTGCCCCGTGGAGGAAATCGGAAGAAACTCGGTAATGCCTTCAACAATGCCGAAGACGAGCGCGTGAAACACATTCATGAATGATTCCTTTTCCGGGGGGACGGGTTAAAAGATGCCCTACTGTAAAGAAAGCCGCCCCAAAAATCAATCCGAGTTTTCATGACGGAATCCGTAGGATTTTTTCGAATTCCTTCTTCATTCGGGACGCGGCCTCGCCGGGATGAGGGTAGATTTGCCGGGCGGTTTCGTTTAAGAAAGCGTGCGGATAATCCCGGAACGCGCGATCCAGAACCGTTTCCATATCTTCCGGAACGTCAAGCCGGGGCAGCCCTGCGGCAAGCCGGACAAGGAGCGAATGCCTGTCGAAACGTCCGGCGTCGATCGGGACATAAATCAGAGGTTTGCCGAGCAGCGCAAAAGCCAGCGAGAGCGATGTGAAATCGCTGACCGCGGCGTCCGCGGCGATCAAAAACGGTTCGAGCGGCTCGTCGGGATCCAAGACGCGCAGGCCGCGCGCTTTCTGCTCTTCCATCAGCTCCAGGAATCCGGGCTCCACCCAGAGGTTGGGATGGGCACTCACAATAAAATGCCTGCCGCTACCTTGCAGCCGCGCGGCCTGGTCCAGCAGCGCGCGCCCGTATTTCTTCATGAGCCCCTCCGGATAAAAAGAGCTCATGATCAACACGGCCTTTTCCCCTTCCGGAATCCCCAGCTCGCGGCGAAACCGTTCCCTCTCAGGCCGCAGCGCCAGCATCCGGTCGACCCCCAGGCAGCCGGTAACTTTGACGGCCTCTTTCAGGGCGGGAAAATCCCGGGCCGCGGCGGACGCGTTGGATTCGTTGTCGAACAGGATCGCGCGGTAAGCGGAATGCCCCTGGGCATCGAAGGCCCAGCGGTCAAAGCGGTGCACGCGGCCGTTTTCTTTGAGCCGCATGACCAGAAGCCCGTGGGGCATGTAAACGACCGGAACGCCCGCGGGCATGGCCCCCTGCTCATACACATGGTCTGCCACCAAGATAAGGTCCCAGGCGCGCCGCGAAATACGGTCCGCGGGCAAATAAGGAAGACCGCATCGCTCGGCGATATTTCCCGGTGCGGACAGGGTGTGAGACAGCGGAAAAAAAGAAAGAAAGACCTCGTGGCGGGATGCATCGAACAACGGAAGCGCGCGGGACAAGTAACCCGCGGTCAATTCATTGTGCGCGCAAAACAGGATTTGTTTTTTTTCCCCGGAAACGGGCCGTTGCCCGGAGCGCAGCAAAGAAGAAAGGCCGGAACGGCAGGCCTGAAGGAGGTTTTTCATGAGGACTTCCAGGGCAGCTTAACAGGCAAAATAATCGTTGAGCTTTTTCAGTCCTTCGACGGCCACGGGGGAAAACTGGATGCCGACGCCCACGTCATCGCAGCGGACGACTTTTCCGTCCACGATGATCACCGGCGCACCGCGAAGCGGCCCGCCGAGGGAAATCCGGCAGCGGCAGGGATAACCGATCGGAAGGCGGTCGGCGCAGAGGACGAAAATGCCTTTGACGCTGATGTCTTTGGTCCATCCGCTGATCTGAGCCTTGGTTTCGGAAGAAACCTCGGCCTCGAGGCGCACGACGACTCTCTGGAATTCGCGTCTTTCCTGTTTGCTGAAGCGGGGGTACTCGCGTCTTTCTTTACCGGCCAATGACCACCTCGTCTCCCTCATTATCGGCCGCAGGCGGCGGAAGTTCACCGCAAACCCGGCGGCAGGCCCCGAGGGACAAAGGACTAAAAGTGAAAAGACTCCTCGGCTTCGAGCTTGAATTTGATTTTCACTTCGTTGAGTTTCTTTTCGATGGCCAGAAACATCTGTTTGACCTCGTCCTGGCTGTACTCATAACTGTGTTTGTTGCCGCAATGGCCGAGGATTTCCAGCTTCTTGATGACCTCGGTCGTCCGCTTGGAAGCCAGCCGCTTAAAGCGGTCCTTTTTGCTGTCTACGGTCTCCATGATGTCCCCCGTTGTTCAACGAATGATAACCGGTCACGGTCAGAAAACGATCTTATGAAAAGGAATAGCACATGAGGGGCCGTCAGGCAAGACAGGCAGGCGATTCTTTCTGCTTGAGCCGGAGAGAAAACCTTATATGATAGAGCCGCTTACGGTCCCGGACCTCAACCCCTAACCCGGAGAAACTTATGGACTCCTTCCGCCGCTTCCTGAAGCCCGCCGCTCTTATCCTTTGCCTGACGTTTTGCGTTTCCGCTTCGGGATGCGCGCGCCTCAAACCAAACGAATATGCCGAATACGGCTACAAAGGCGAGGCCACGGTCAAAGAAGGAAAACGCATCCTGATCCTGGACTGGCTGGGCAACATCGTCGGCGCCTTCAGCAAACTGATCCTCTGGAACTGGAAAGTGGAGCGCCATTGGGTCCGGGAAGAATCCCAACAGGCCATTCAGGATTACATCGCGAAAAACAAAGACACCCTCGGCGACGTGCAGGTGCAGCTCAACCGCTATGCGCCGCAGGATGCGTGGCCGCGGCTCATCCACAACAAAGGCGTCAAATGGCCGTACCGCGTCTTCATCGGCTCCTTCGTCGTCCTTTTCATCGACACGCTTTTTGTCGACCGCATTTTCGGAGCCGACTACTACAATCCCTACACGCACACGGTTTATCTTTTCTCCGACATTCCGTCGGTGGCGCTGCACGAACTCGGGCATGCGAAAGATTTCGGGGAGAGGCGCTACCGCGGCTCGTACGGCCTCTTCCGCATCATTCCTTTCGCCAATCTCTATCAGGAATGGATCGCGACAGACAAGGCCTTTTCGTACATCCGCGAAGAGAAACAGGTGGACCGCGAAATCGAAGCCTATAAAATTCTCTATCCTGCCTACGGCACGTACGTGGGCGGCTACTTCGTTCCCTATGGTTCTATCGCAGGGGCGATCGTGGGGCATATTTGGGGGCGCGCCGAGGCGCATGATCTCGAACAGCGCGTCCACGCCACGGCATGAGCGTCCGTTCCGGCCTCCGTTTATATGCCGCGATGCTGGTGATCTTCGCGGCGGCCATGGGCCTGGTGCTGAAAGCCGGCCAGGGGTTGCATTCGCAGCCTTCGGCGGCAGCCGTTGACGCGGGTTTTCCGGAAGCATCATCCGCGGCGAAGTCCAGCGCCGCCACGCTGTCCGGACATTTCCGCGAGAACTTCCAAAGCCCCTTCGGGCTTTTGCTCGTCCAGATTCTTCTTATCGTCTCCCTGGCAAAAGCGTTTGGGAAAGCAGCCCCTTTTTTCCATCAGCCTCCGGTCATGGGCGAAATCATCGCGGGCATCGTGCTCGGGCCCTCTTTTTTTGGCTGGGTCCTGCCGGGACTGCATGAACAGATTTTTCCCGCGGCCTCCTTCCAGAGCCTGCGCCTGCTGAGCCAGATCGGCATTCTCATTTTCATGTTTCTCGTGGGAATGGATGTGGATACCGCCGCGCTCAGGACGCGCGCGCACGCGGCCGTGACGATCAGCCATGCCGGCATCGTGGTCCCTTATTTTTTGGGCATGCTGCTCTCGCTTTATCTCTACCCGCGCTATGCCGCCGCAGGAACTTCGTTCACGTGTTTCGCGCTTTTCATGGGCATTGCCATGAGCATCACGGCTTTTCCCGTGCTGGCACGGATCCTGGACGAACGGGGCATTTCCGCCACACCGATGGGAACGCTCGCCATTGCCTGCGCGGCCACCGACGACGTCAGCGCCTGGATCATTTTGGCGGCGGTCGTGGCTGTCGCTTCTTCCGGCACGGCAGGGGTCCTTCTGGCCATTGCGGCGCTGTCGGCGGCCTTCACCCTCTTCATGCTGATCCCCGCGCGCCGGTACCTGACACGCGCTTATAAAGAAAAAAAGACATTCAGCCACGACGATTTCATGGCCGCCATGCTCTTTCTCTTCGCTTCGGCGCTTATCACGAAGCTGCTCGGGCTGCATTCCCTCTTCGGCGCCTTTCTGGCGGGCGTCGCGATTTCCCGGCTGGAGGGCTTGAAACATTTCCTGGCCGGGCGCATCCAGGATTTTGGAGTCTTCCTGCTTCCGCTTTTTTTCGCTTTCACCGGCCTTCGGACGCAGATCGGGCTGCTCTCGAATCCTGCTTCATGGGGAGCCTGTCTGCTGATCATGGTCACGGCAATCGTGGGAAAACTGGGCGGGACAAGCGCTGCCGCGCGAAAGACCGGCATGAGCTGGAAAGATTCGCTGGCGATCGGCACGCTGATGAATACGCGCGGGCTGATGGAGCTCATCGTGCTAAATCTGGGGTATGACATGGGGATTTTGTCTTCGGAGATCTTCGCGATGATGGTCCTGATGGCCCTGGCCACGACGCTGATGACCTCGCCCTCCCTCACCTTGCTGTCCCGCTTTACCGGCTCCGAGTACTAGCCCGAGTTCAACGGAAAGATATCAGGAAATGGAATCCACGTCTTCGCGGATGACGATTTGGTCGCCGGAAGCGGTCTGGACCGTGTAATAAACGTCGTCTTCGTACACGACCTTGCCGCGGACAGTTTGTCCGTTCTTGAGGTGGAATTTTTTGGCGCCGGTCATGTCCGCCTCCGCAGCGGGCGCGGGAGCGGAAGCAGGCGCGGCCGCTGCCGCCTTGGCCGCGGGCGGCTTGCGTTCGGGAGCCGCCGTTTCAACAACCGCATGGCCGTGATGGGACAGCGACGGCGCATGCCATTTTGATTTTCCGGGCTTGCCGCCGGACAGGCCCAATCTCTGGACAGCAAAAAAACCTCCGCCGATAAGGAGAAGAAGCACAAGGATGACTTGTAATTTGTCTCCTATTTTATTTCCCGGAGCAGGCGCGGCGGACGCAGGAACTTCGGCGCCGGGAACGCCCGCAAGCGCGGGACGCGGAAGGCCGGTGATCGGATCAAGGGCTTGATAGTTCACGGGCGCGGCGCCGGCGCCGAGCTCGACAAGTTCATGATAGCTGAAGGTGCCGCGGACACCGTTGATGAACTGCATGATGAGGATGAACATCATGAAGTTAACGCGGTTACCGAGTTTGATCGTGTAAAAGGCTTCGAAAAAATAAAGGACCATCGCCGCAAGCGCCGCGATCCGCATCTTCCGCAGCGTTCCGATGCCGAGGATCAAAAAAATGAAGGCGTCCAGGTAAGCCCCGCTGTCCAGACCCGGCATGATATTGAAATAGCCCATGCTCTGGCAGAAAGCGATGATGGCCGTTGCGCCGCCGACCAGGAAACACGCGGCCGCGCCCTGATCGCTCGCCTTCTTCGTACCCGCGAGGTCCTGAAGATCCGGCCAATAATACTCTTTGATGTTCATGGGGGGTCCTTTTAAATCCAGGGTGTTTGAATTAAAAGATACCCGCCCGGCGCTTCAAAAAGCAAACCGGACGGCCCGGGAAGGCCTTGAAAGGAGGGACTTTTTAAAGCGCGCTAAGATGACCTTTCCTTTGATTTTTGAGGCATCTTCTTTTAGAATGCCGCCCATGGCCGACGAACATCATAAAAGCTTCTGGACCACCCTTCCCGGACTCCTGACCGGCATTGCCAGCCTCACCACGGCGATGGTCGCGCTCATGACTTTCATGTCCGCGCAAAGAGCGAATAATAAACCCGCCGAAAACCAGGTCGACGACATCAGCCATTGCCGGGAGATCGTGGGCGATTGGGCCTGGTTCACCGGAGGCGTGGCCAAGATCGGGGAAGACGGTTCCTTAATGTGGAAATACGACGCGGCCAATACGATTCCTCCCGTGGGAGGGCAATGGACGTGCATCGGCCCCAAAAAACATCACACGTTCACCCTGAGCTGGGCGCATGGACTGACCGATACGGTCATGCTTTCGCCGGACGGCAAAAGCCTGGCTGGCACGAATCTGACCGGCGCGCGCGTTTCCGCCACGCGCCGCGCTTAAATCCCGCTTAACTCTCCAAACTTCCCGAGGCCTGAAGCTCCTTGAAGCTGCACCAGCCTCCGCCGTGCGTGTCGATCAGTTTCACCTTCAGGAATTTTGCTTTGACCGGCTGTTCGAATTTATATTCCTGGTAAGGATTGCCGGCAAAGACCATGTTCGTAGTCTCGAATTTTCCCACTGAAGTCCAGGGACCGGACGGCGCGGCTTCCGAAACGCTGAACTCAATCGTCTTGCAGTTGACGTTGCTGGCTTCCAGGATGGGCACCGCCACCTTGGTGAGGAGCGCGGTCTTGCCGCCTTCGAAACCGTAAATCGCCTCGTCGTTGGGATAAAAATCGCCGCTCTCCCCCACGGCTCCGTCGTGGCCGTCGATCAGATTTTTCATGTTGTCGCGGCTTCCGGCGATGAACTGGCCGCCGTTTTCCGCGGCAAGCAGGTTGATCTCGGGCTTGGGCCTCTTGGCGGCTTCGGCCTGGAATTCCTCCTCGCTCAGATACTTGCCGTAGGCCTTCCATTCATAATTCGTGGGATTGCCGCCGCCGACGCTCTTGCCGACCTGCACGCGAAGATAGCGAAGAACCGCGGGCGGTTGGATTTGGAATTCCTGATAGATGTTCCCGAAGTAAACCTTGTTCTGCACCTTGAACTCCGCGATCGGGAAAAATCCTTTTTCGGGGCTGTCCAGGGAGGCAAACAATTTCATGTCGCTCGGGTTGTAATCGCTGACCTCAAAAATCGGGACCGCAAATTTCTCCAAAAGCACCGGCTGCTTGAAAGCAAAAACCGCCTCGCTGCCGGAAGGCAGGACTTTGTACTCTTTTTCGTCGCCGTCGATCATGTAAGCAAAGTCCTGGGTGCTGGAAGAAACGATCGTCGTGCCGTTTGCCGCGGAGAGAATATTGTCGCCGCCGCCTTTCTGCGCGGTGAGAAGCTTGGTTTTCTCCGCCACTTCTTCGAGCGACTTCTTGAGCTCGCCCGCGTCCTTGGCTTCCACGAAAGTGCCGGACGTCATTTCCGCGAGCTTCTTCAGCTGGCCTTTGGCCGCGTCGCTCGCGTCAAAGCCGATGGCGTGGATCGTGAACTCGATGCCGCGGGCTTTCAGGTCCTGGATCACGGCCACGGGGTCTTTGCCGCAGGTTTCTTCGCCGTCGGAGATCAGCACGATCGTCTTTTTAACGTCCGCGGCCTGAGTGAAGTCGCCGCCCGCCTGCTCGAGCGAATACCCCAGCGCCGTCATGCCGTAAGACTTCAGGGCCTGGACTTCGGTGGTCATGCGTCCGGCATCGAAATCGCTGATGGGAACAAGCAGTTTGGAATCCGTGCAGGATTCGCGGATGTTTTCCTGCACCGGAGTCACGCCGAACACGCGAAGGCCTACGCGCGAGCCCGGGCTGATCTGGCCGGCCACGGTCGTGAGCGCCTGCTTGGCCTCGTCCAGTTTGGTCGTGCCGCGCGGCGCATCGTTCATGCTGCCGGACGCGTCGAAAACGATCTCGATTTCCCCGGGCGTCTGGGCGAAAAGAGGCAGGGAAAAACAAAAAAGGCTGATGGCGAGAAAGGCGGTCCTCATGATTCCTCCGTTAATGGCTGGACGGGATGATAGCCTGTGAAAACTGGCGGATTCTACCATAACCGGAGGGAAACAAGAACGCCCTCGCCAAAAGAAAATTTTCTACTTTCCCCTTGATAAACGGACGATCGTCCGTTTATTATTAGGCCATGGCCAGGCCCCTGGATATTCCTTCCTGCGTGGGAAAAATGAAAGGGTTCGTGCAGGCGCACGGACGGCTCCCCACTTTTTCCGAAGCTCAGAAACTGCTGGGCTATCGTTCCAAAGGCGGCGTCTCGAATCTCATGGCGCACCTGGCGCGGCACCGCTTCGTGGAAAAAGACCGCCACGGGAAACGGGTGCCCACTTCCCTTTTGAAGAGCGGCCTGAAGCTCCTGGGCGCGGTGCAGGCGGGCTTCCCCTCGCCCGCGGAAGAAGAACTCATCGATACGCTGTCGCTCGACGAATTCCTGGTCCCCAACCGCGAGGCCAGTTACCTGGTGAAAGTGACGGGCGACTCCATGATCGAAGCGGGCATCTTCCCGGACGATCTCATTATCGTCGAGCGCGGTCGCTCGCCGAAAAGCGGCGACATCGTCATCGCCCAGATCGACGGCGAATGGACCCTGAAATATTTCGAAAAAACAGCGGGCGGCGTGGTGCTGCGCCCGGCCAATAAAAAATATCCCCCCCTTTACCCGAAAGGCGAGCTCATCGTCGCCGGAGTGGTGGTGGCCAATGTACGAAAATACCGCTGACGCTTCCCGTCCCTGGACGCTCGTTTCTTTTCCGAATGCCGTGGTGCACGTCGACTGTAACGCTTTCTTTACGTCCGTGGAGCAGGCGCTCGATCCTTCCCTGAAAGGCAAGCCCGTCATCACGGGAAAAGAGCGCGGGATCGTGGCGTGCGCGAGCTACGAAGCCAAGGCGCTCGGCATCAAGCGCCCCATGCGCCTGTGGGACGCGCGCAAGATCTGCCCGCAGCTGGTGTGCCTTCCCAGCGATTACGAAACCTACAGCCTTTATTCCAAACGCATGTTCGAAATCCTGCGCCGCTTCACGCCCGCCGTGGAAGAGTCTTCCATGGACGAAGGCTTCGCGAATCTGACGGGCATGAGGCGCGTGCACCACAAAGGTTACGCGGAAATCGCGTGGGACATGAAGAGCGCGATCCAGCGCGAGCTGGGGCTCACGGTGTCGCTGGGCCTGGGGGTCACCAAAACCCTGGCCAAAATCATTTCCGCCGAAAAAAAGCCGGACGGCTTCACCGTGGTGCGCGCCCGTGAGCTGCACACCTATCTTGCGGGTGTCGCGGCCGGACGCGTGTGCGGGCTCGGCCCCAACAGCGTCGCCCTGTTGAAAAAATACGGCGTGCACACGGCGCTCGATTACGCGCTGCGGCCGGAAGCCTGGACGAAAAAACTCCTCGGCAAGACCGGCGTGGAGCTGTGGCATGAGCTGCGCGGCGAATGGGTCTATCCCCTCGTCACCGAAGAAAAGCACGATTACGGCTCGATCAGCAAGTGCAAGACGTTCACCCCGCCGTCTTCCGACAAAAACTTCGTGCGCGCCCAGCTTGTCCGCAACATCGAGTCCGCGTTCATCAAGATGCGCCGGCACAAGCTGCGCGCCCGCGGCATGGCCGTTTTCCTGCGCGAAAAAGATTTCAGCAGCGAGGGCGTGGAAGCCCTGCTCGACCGCTCCACCTCTTCCACGATCGAGGCCGCGCGCCTGGGCGTGCAGCTTTTCGAAAAGATTTTCCGTCCCAACACCGCCTACCGGTTGACGGGCATCGCGCTTTTCAAGCTCGAGTCCGGCCAGCACAGCCAGTATTCGCTTTTCGACGACGTGCCGCGCATCGAGTCGCTGAAAGCCGTGGACAAAGTCATCGATGAGGCTAACAGGCATTACGGCAAACACAGCCTGCGCCTGGGCACCGGGCTTTGGCTGGCGGCGCATGCCCAGCATCTTTCCGAGCGCGGCGACCTTCCGGAACGGAAAAAGCAGCTGCTGCCGGGTGAAACCGCGCGCCGGCGTATCGGCATTCCCGTTTGGAAAATCAAAGTCTAGAAGTCTAGGTGGAGAGATGGGGAACGAGGCCCATCAGGAACGAGGAGAGTTTCTTTTTCTTCAAGGTCAGCGGAAACGGCACGAGAACCAGCTCACCCCGGATCTTGCCCGCGGCGCCGCTTTTGTCTTCGAGAAGTTTTTCGAAAGCATAGGCACCCAGCTCCGTGCCGAGGATCCTGTCCTGCACCTTGGGCGAGCCGCCGCGCTGAACATGGCCCAGGATGGTCAGGCGGTATTCGAACCCCGTATACGCCTGGAGTTTTTCCGCCACTTCCCCGGCGCCGCCCTGGCAGCCTTCGGCCACAACCACAATGCTGCTGGTCTTTCCTCTCTTGCGGGCCTCGGCCAGGCGCCGGGCCACGCGGCGAAGATCCTGCCGGACTTCCGGCACGAAGATTTCCTCGGCGCCGCCCGCGATGCCCGCGGACAGTGCGATAAAGCCGGCTTCCCGGCCCATCACCTCGAGAACGAAAAAGCGGTCATGGGATTCGGCCGTGTCGCGCAGCTTGTCGATCGCTTCCAGGGCCGTGTCCACCGCCGTCGCGTATCCCACCGTGTCGTCGGTTCCATCCAGGTCATTGTCGATGGTTCCGGGAACGCCCGTGATCGGGCCTTTCCAGATTTTGCCGAGGTCGATCGCGCCGCGGTAGGTGCCATCGCCGCCGATGACGATGAGGCCGTCGATGCCGGCACGCTCCAGATTCTCTTTCGCCTTGCGCAGGCCGGCCGCGGTTTCAAATTCCTTGCAGCGCGATGTCTTCAGAATGGTGCCGCCGCGCTGGATAATGTTGGATACCGCGCGCGGGCCCATGTCCAAAAAGTCGTTTTGGATCAGCCCCTGATACCCGTGCCTTACGCCGATGGGACGGATACCGCGCGCATGCGCGCACCGCACGATCGCGCGGAGGGCGGCATTCATGCCCGGCGCGTCGCCGCCGCTGGTCAGGACGGCGATCCGCTCTTTTTTCTTTTTAGCTTTCATGAGGGTTCCCTATTGCAGGAGTGAGTTTACCCTCAATGCCCATCGACGACAACGACTTTGTCGTCGTCATGATTCGCCACGGCCGCGCCCGTTGCCGCGCCGCCCGCGAACCACAACGGGGCGCATCCCGAAAAAAACGCCGCATAAGCAGCCAGCAGAATCGCCCCTGATATCTTCCGTACAATCGGTTTCATAGCCGCTCCTTTCGTTGTTTCCTTTTTTGCAAGAGCCGTACCGCTCCTTGATAAAGCGCGTCAGAAAGTTTTCGCGGCTTTTCTTGTCTGATTTTCAAGGCAAATTGTCTGACTTTCCGGGCGAGGTTTTCTGTTTTGCCGCGCTTTTCTCTCTCTGCGGAAGACCGCGGTTGCTGGCACAGAACGTGCAAAAGCATCCTGCAAATGAAGGAGAACGTCATGAAAAGAATCCTGCTTTCACTTTTGATCGCGGTGCTTGCCGTTCCGTCCGTTTACGCGGCCGGAGACGATTGCCAGCCCGGCCAGCGCAAGGACGCCAAAGGAAAATGCATTGCGGACGTGGAGCCGGCACAAACCGCTCCCGCAGCCGACACGGCGTCCAAGGACGGCACTTCCACGACAGGCGGCCAGCCCTTGGGCTCCGCGGGCATGGGCTCCGGCGCTCCGTCCTGATTTACGAGGCTCGCCCGCGGAGACTGCCGCGAAAGACTTGATCTTTGCGCGGAGTTTGACGCCGGCGATGCCTCTTCCAGTACCGGTTTCCCGCGGGACACATCCATGCCCGTCTCCCCGGGAACCGGTACTGTTTAAATTATCCAACAAAGGAACAGAGAGGAGACGGCGATGTCCCATGGCGATCTTGTTGCAAAAAGTCTTACCGGAATGGCGGTTGTTGTCTTTTGTACGGCGGGTACGGCCGTGGCCGCGAGCGTCGACGTGGCGCTCCAGCCCACGGATCCGTCTTTTAAGGCGCAAGGGACCGTGACGCTGACCGAAACCGCGGACGGCCTTGCCGTGCGCGCCCAGGTCAGCCAAGCGTCCCCCGGCAAACACGGATTTCACATCCATGAAAACGGAAGCTGCGCGGACAAAGGAAACGCGGCCGGAAGCCACTTCAATCCGGACAAGCTCCCGCACGGAGACGTCGTGCGAAGCGGCCTTACCGCGGCGCACGCGGGCGATCTCGGGAACCTGGAAGTCGCCGAAGACGGCACCGGGATGCTCGACACGCAGGTCAAAGGGCTCACCCTGAGCGAAGGCAAATATTCCGTGAGGGGCCGTGCGGTGGTTCTGCACGAAAAAGAAGATGATTTCGGCCAGCCGTCGGGAAATGCCGGCGGCAGGATCGCGTGCGGTGTCATTCCTGAAAAATAATAACTTTTTTACCCAAGGAGGAAGACCATGAAAAACTTCGTTGCATTGGCCATGATTCTCGTTCTTCTCGGCGTCGCCACCGGCTGCGAAACCATGCACGGCGCGGGAAAAGACATTGAAAATGCCGGCGAGACCATTCAGGACGGGTCCCGCTAACGATCCGGGAAAAGCCGGATGCCCATCCGGCTTGGGCGGCGGCGGGCCTCAAAGGCTTGCCGCCGCCGTTTTATTTTGAGCTTCCGCTAGACGCCCTTCTTGTTCCCGAACAAATTCTCGATCTTGTCCACGCGGTTGGACCACAGCACCACTTCCGAGGCTTGGAGCACGTCTTCCTCGGAATCGAAGTAGGATCTTTTTTCGGCGAGCTTGCTGTATTCGTCCACGAGGTTTTTGCGGGCCGTCTTTTCCATGTCTTCTTCGGCGAGCCGCTTTTGGATGTCGAGCATGGCGTCTCTCAGCCTTTTCTGCGCGTCTCGGAGCTTGTCCCGGTAATCGTCGGCCGCCTTCTTGTAATTCTCTTTGCTTTGCGCGATAGCCGCTTCGTCCGCCGGACCGAAATCGACTTTCACGGGCGCATTTTTTTCCGAAATGCCGGGGCCGACAAAAGCGGTCGCAGCCAGAAAAAAACACGATGCGAGCATCCCTCTCAGGACGTATTTCACGGGATTTTCTCTCCAGGATTAAGCGCGGGGCTCAATATTGTCGGTGACTCGGAGCACGGTGCGGTTCATCGCGTCGAAAGCCACGATCTTCCGGAACACCTGTTTTTTGCCGCGGTATTCGTATTCCACGATCATTTCCGATTGCAGCTGGCCCATTCCCGGCTCCGTCCTTTTATTCTGGCGGCGGATGCCGTTGGCCGCGGCCAGTTTTTCGACTTCTTCATAGGTCATGCCTTCACGCACGACGAAGAATCCCCAGGCGCGCCTTTCGTTGTAATCCTGCTGTTCGTCCTCGATTTTTTCCTCTTCGAGGGCGGTCAGCGAAGGCGCCGGAGACGGGGGCAGGCCGGCCTGGGCCTGCAGTGAAGCGGAAACGCTTTGCGAGATAGAGGGAGCTGCCGCGGGAGCCGGCGGGCCTTTTCCGTCCCCTTCGATCAGGACGGCATTGCCCTGTGTGACAACCCGGTCTTCCGCTGAAAGAACCGGGCACAGCAGGCAGCAGCACAACAGCGCGAGCATCCAGATTCTCACAAAGCCTCCTTCGCCCTGGGGTTAAGGGCAGCAATTTGGAATCAATAATTATGCCAAGGAAAGGTCCGCGCCGGCCCGCGTTTTTGAAGCGCTTCGCGGTTCCGGACCGGCGCAGTTGTACGGAATTCATGCGCGAGTGTCCGACATCTCCGACACTTCTCTGTTCCGCCGGGGGCCGAAGCCTTCGTAAGGTTGGTACGAATCTTGTCTCAAACTTTATTAAGACCCGAGAATTCATTTTGGAAACATTCGAAAGGAGCGTCTCATGAAAACCATCACGGAATCAGGCTCAGAAGACCGCAACAAGCGCGGAAAGCCCGGAGACAGCCCGACCGGGCTGCTGCATGAGGACCATCAAAAAGTGCAGGCGCTTTTCCATCAATACGAAAAGGCCGCGTCGGGTCAAAAGACCGAGATCTTCGAGAACGTGGCCAAGGAACTGAAAATCCATACGGCCGTGGAAAAAGAAATTTTCTATCCGGTGGTCTGGGAGAACACGAACGCGGACGAGCTGGTGAAAAAAGCCGCCGAAGAACACCGCGTGCTGGATTCGCTGCTGGAAGAGCTGGAAGACATGAAAGTGGACGACGCCGACTTCAGCGCCAAATTCAACATGCTTCAGGCCAGCATGGCCCACCACATCGAAGCGGAAGAGGCCGAGTTGTTCCCGAAATTCGAACAGTCGCCGATCGACCAGGCGGCTGTCGCCAAAAGCATGCGCGAAAGAAGGAAGGCGCTGCGGGAAAAAGCCGCCTAGACTTTGAGGGCGTGCTTCTTGAGGGCGGAAAAGTCCACGTGTTCGAGCGCGAGGATATGCGTGGCCTCGAGATCCACGGGAGGCGCGGCGCCGGCTTCATAGGCTTCCTGCCAGCGGGACGCGCACAGACACCAGCGGTCGCCGGGCTTCAGGCCGGGAAACTCCATTTCGGGGCTCGGTGTCGTGAGATCATTGCCCCGCGAACGTGAGAACTCAAGGAACTCCCGCGTCATTTCCGCGCACACGACGTGCACGCCCAGGTCCCCGGGCCCGGTGTTGCAGCGGCCGTCCCGGTAAAAACCCGTTGCTTCGCAGCACGGCTTCAATTCCCCGCCTAAAACGTTTTTCGCCTGAGCCATAGAGCGAATATAGTGAAAAGCCCGTTCCCGATCAAGCCTGATTTTCCCGGCCGAGCAGCATGAAGGGCAGACTCATGAGGAAAATCGCGGTATCGAAGACAAACAGAGTGAATGCGGTTTCCCATGCGCCCCACCCCGAATAAACGATGGATTTGGCAATGGCGAAAAAAGCCAGGTAAAAAGCCGCGGCCAGCGCGCAGGCCAGGATCAGCGGATTCAGCCCGGGTCCGGAAAAAACTTCCGCCTTGATGACGAGCAGCAGGACCAGCCACAGGAAAAGAAAAAGCGAGCCTCCGAGGATGAGGATGCCGGCGAGCGTCATGTCCGGCGCGGGCGGTGACTGAAACCATTTCGTGGACACGTTCCAGGTATTGACGGCGCAGACGCCGGGGCCGAAAAATGCGAAGCCCAGACGCTGGAACCAGGTTGAAGAGATCGGAAACGGAGGCTTGCCGCCGTCGACCAGAAAAAACGCGCCGAGCATGATGGCCATGCCTCCCGCGCCGCCCCACATCTGGTCTCTCAAGGTCCACCAATCCACCGGGCCCGGGAGCAGGCCTTTGTCGCCGTAATAAAGGATGACGACTGCGCCCAGGAAGCCGAGTCCGAATCCCAGCAGGCCGCAAAGTCCGAGGACCGTGACGGACGCGGCCTTCACGATCAAAAAATTGTAGGCCTGGAGCACGAGGATGAGCAGCGTAAACGTGATGAAGATGGCCGCATTGGATTCGCCCAGCTTGAAGATCGCGATCAAGGCGGCGACGCCGAGCCCGATAATCAAGAGATAGTCGCGCGCCTGCAAAGGCTTTTCGGAAAGGGCATAGCCGAGGTAAGTCGCCCCGATGCATCCCCAGCTTGCGCCGGTGAACAGAATCGAAAGAAGCTGCGGAATGCACGACGCGAGGCTGGGCTGCTGCAGGATGTAATCGATCGTCGCGCCGTAAGGAATGTTTTCGCCTCCGAGCACGAAACCCAGGATGCCGAAGAAAGCGGCCTGAGCGAAAGAACGGCGGCTGGATTTCCAGGGCACTGCGCACGTGACGGCCGCTCCCGCGAGAGCGCCCGCAGCCGCGGCGCCCCATTCATGGCCGAATTGGCCTCGGACAGGCCAGGCAAAACTCATCATGACGGTCCCGAGCAGGACGGCAAGGATGCGGTAAAAGAGCGTATTGACGTTCACGGGACCTCCTTTTTTAGTGTATCATTCTGAATTATTACGGCAGGACGCCGCCAAATCTTCGGAGAAAGAACGATGAAAAGCTACGTGATGCCCCGCGACAACGCCCTGATCCAGAAGGCCTATGACGACAAGGGCTACGTTTCCGTGGACGATTTTCTGCCTGAGGACGCGGCCCAGGAACTCGTGAAGCGCTGGGACAACACGACCTGGGAAGAAATCAATCAGGTGCGCCCGGATCATTACAAGCACGTGTTCGCCACGCAAAGCCCTTTTCTCCCCCGCCCGGAAGAAGCGTACATGGCGCGCTTCGACAGGTCGAAACCCATCGAGGAAGCCGCGGACTTCAAGGCTTTCTTCCAGAAGCATTTCATTCCCATGATGGACAAAGTGACGGGAAAAAAGATGCAGCATTTCGACGCGCGCTGCTACCGCCTGAGGCCGGGGCAGTTTTACCGCGCGCACATCGACGACTATGCGGGCGAGGTCGGGATGATTTATTATTTCAATACGCGCTGGTGCTGGGATTGGGGCGGGCTTTTGATGGTGACGCTGGACAATGACCCGGACTTCTGCGACGTGATCTATCCGAAATTCAACCGGCTGGTGCTTCTCAACCACCGGACGTTCCGTTTTCCGCACTTCATCAATCCGGTCACGGATTACGCGAAAACGCCGCGTTACACCATCGTGGCATTCTGCAAATAAGCTAGTCCACGGTCCGGATCAGCATCTTGCCGTAGGCATGACTCAGGACTTCGTACTTCTTCAGGCCGCTTCCTTTTAGAACCTCGAACTGATCTTCTTTCATCAGGCAGAACATCCGCTTGCCGCCTTCGTTGAAAATCCGGGACATGGCATCCGCCGACATGAACCATTTCTTGCTGTCGGCCTCATTCTCCGGCTCCTCGCTTTCCTGGGTCAGCGTGCCGCGGTTATCGCCGATCACGGCCACGCGGCGGCGCAAATGGAACGGAAAATCGGAAAAGGTATCCGGAGAAGCGAAAACCGCCGCGACACCGTCGGTTCCCAGGAGCGGCTCGATCAGGCGCGCTTCTTCATACGTGCTCTCGAAAGGATTGAGGGTCTTCATTCCGACGAAGGTGGTCATGAGCACACCGTAAACGATGACGGCCGTGCCCGCGAAAGCCGCTTTGAATCTTCCTTTGAAACCCAGCCACGCCGCGGGAAACAGCATCAGCACGAAAACGGATCCCGCGAAAAGCAAAGGCTTCAGGGCCCGCGCGGTTTCATCCAAGTCCCCGAGCAGCGCGTAAAGCGCGAGTCCCGCGGCTCCCGCCGCGGAAACGGCGAGCAGCGACGCCCACGTTCTTTTCGCGGCTTTCACGACCAAAGCTGAGGCGTTCCCGCTGCTGAGCGAAGAAAAGAAAAGGCCGAGAAGCATGGCCAGCGGCACGCTGAGCGGAAGAATGTAATACGGCAGCTTGGAGCGCGGGATGCTGAAGAACACGAAAACCCCGAGGATCCAAGCAATCAGGAACTTCACTTTGTCCCGCGGGAATTCGCCGGACTTCAGGCCGGAAACCACGCCGGCCGGAATGAAGAGCGACCACGGGAACGCCACGCCGAAAAGGATGGGCACGAAAAACCAGAAAGGCCGGACCCTTCCGAAAGTCTTCGTCGCGAAACGGGCAAACTGGTGTTTCAGGAAAAAGACCTCGAAAAATTCCGGTTCCCGCCGCCAGACCGCGAGAAAACACGGCAGGGCCGTAGCCGTCACGATCAGGATTCCCCACGGAATGTGCATCTTGAGAATTTCTCCGAGGCGCCGCGTCCATACGAGGAATGCCAGAAAAATGAGGCCCGGCAGCACGATGCCGATCAGCCCCTTGGTCAAGACGGCCAGCCCCATGAAAAAATACGCAGGCAGGTACAAATGGCGTTTTTGTTCAAAGCATGCCGCCATCAGAAAGAAAATCGCACAGCTCAGCCAGAGAGTCAGGACCATGTCGATGACCGCAAACCGGCCCACCAGGACATAGCCGACCGACGTCGCGAGAATCACGGCGCTATGTCCAGCGGCGCTTCCCGAAAAAAAACGGCGCGCGAAAAAATAAGTCAGCAAAAGCCCCAGAAGAGCGGCGGCGATGGCCGGCAGCCGGGCGCTCACGCTGCTGACCCCGAAGAGAACGTAAGCCGCCGCGTTGGGAAGAAAGGCAAAGGGCGGTTTTTCCAAGTAATCGACGTAGTTGAAAGAAGGGACGACGAGCTCGCGGCGTTCGAACATCTCGCGGGCAATTTCGCCGTGGCGGCCTTCATCCTGCGACCAGAGGGGAATCTCGTTGGACTTATAAAAAAAGAGAAGAAGCGCGGCGGCAGCAAGGCCGAGCACGACGAGCGTTTTCTTCACCGGCACTCTCCCCGGGTTTTCAGGCTGCGCCATACGGCCATGGCCATGACGGCGCCGAGCCCCAGGGCGAAAAGCGTGTCCGAAGGCCAATGCTTGTTCAGGCTGACGCGGGAAAACGCCGTGGCCAAAGGCAAAAGTACCAGCGCCCATCTCAAAGGGTTCGGCGCGGCAGTGCAGAAAAGGTAGAAGCTCATGCCGGAAACAACGGCCACGTCGCCGGAGGGAAAACTCTGGAAGGCGCGGTCGTCCTGGAAGAGGCCCGCTCCGTTAAAAAAAGAAAAGGGCCCGAGATCCGCATAAGGGCGCGCGCGCAGCAGGATGAATTTGAGCGCGTACGCCAGGGTCGAAGCAAGGGCCGCGGAAAAAATCATCCCCCGCCCCGCGTCCTGCAGGCTGCCGCGTTTGCCTAGAACACCGGCCAGGTAACAAAGGCCCGCCGCGAGCCAGGGATGCATGTGCCTGCCGAGCGTACCGCCGAAGGAAAATAACGCGGGAGCAACAGGGAGGGTCGTAGAGCGGACCGCATTCAGCACGACAGTGTCGGCCAGAGAAAAAAGTGCGGCAAACAGGGACAAAAAGGCCAAGGCCGCGAGCATGGGTCGTTTATCGGCAAGGAGGAAAGCACGGAAAGCCCGCGGCAGTTCTCCCGTGCTCCATTCGCGGGCAAGGATCAGGACCACGCAAAAAAGGGCAATCAGCTTAGGCAGCATTCCGGCAATCGATGTCATTTCTTCCCCTTGTTTCGTCCGGAATGCAACCCTATTCCGAAAGCAGGATTATACCGAATTCAGCGCCCCGATTCTACAAACGCTTGCGCCGATTCTCCAGTTTCGTCTCCTGGGCAACGGCGAGGATTAAGACGAAACAAAAAAACAAGGAAGATCCCACGGTCCCTAAATTCAAACCTCCTTTGGCCGCAGGCTTGGTCAGGACATCGCCGAAAGTGGCTCCGAAAGGCCGGGTCAGGACAAAGGCGATCCAAAAAAGAAAAGTCCCGGAAATCCTCGTGGAAAAATGCAGCAGCACGATGAGGAGGAGCAGCCCCGACAGGACGGCGGCGCTTTTGACGAATCCCAGCCCCAGATTGTCCGCAAGGAAATCCCCGGCGGCGGTGCCCAGCGTGTTGGCGATGAGGAAGGCCGCCCAATAAAAAATTTCGGAGGAGGGCGACGCGATGAAGTCGACATCGATGGACTTATCTTTTCGATACCAAACCGCCAGAACCGCGATAAGCGCCGCGACCAGGACCAGCGATCCCCAGGCATACCCCAATCCCAGCGTGCGGTCGATGAAATCCGAAACCGCCGTTCCCGCGATCGCGCTTGCCGTAAACGTCAGCCAGTAGGCGAAAGGGTTGTAGCCCGGGATGAAAAGCTTGACGGCGAGAAAGACGAGAAAAAGGCTCATGAAAATCAGGATGGTTGCGCCGTAGCCGAGATTAAAAGTCATCGAAAACATGTCCGCACCCGTTTCCCCCAAAGTCGTGGATGCGATTTTGATGACCCAATACAGTAAAATGATGTGAGGCACTCTGTTTTTCGATTCCATGTCCGTCCCCTTTAGGGCACCTATTATAATGGAAAATCCTTCCGGGCGCGAATGCCGGCACCTTGATTTTTTCCGGCAACCTGCCGTCTTTTAAAGCGTGACTCAGAATGCCGTCAAAATCCGTTCGTGGTCTTCGATCGAAGTGCTTCGCACGCTCGCCTGCTTCGGCGTGGTCTGCCTTCATACGCGCCCGTTTCTGGATGGGCCGTTCAGAGATTCGCCTTGGTATGCCGCGGGCGTGGCGCTCCACGCCTGGGGGCGCTTTGCCGTGCCCGTTTTTTTCATGATCTCCGGATTTTTCTTCGGCAACGCGTGCCGTGAAAACGCCGGGGAAGAAGGCCGGCTTTTACGGCGCTTCGCGCTGAAAGTCGGGCGGTATTTTCTTTTGTGGTGCGCGGTCTACGCCGTTTTTCCCGACCGCTGGGCGGAAATCACGCTCGAGCGGGGTTTCAAGAACGGCCTGATCAAAACCCTTTCCTGGCATCTCGCGGACGCCCCCGGCGAAATCGCCGGCCATTTCTGGGCGTTTCTCATGAGCGGCACGCAGCTGCACCTCTGGTTCCTGCCCGCGCTTCTGGTCAGCGTCGCGATCATCGTGTTCTTCGTCAAGATGCGGCGGATCGGACTGCTTCTGCCTCTGTCAGCCGCGGGTTTCGTGCTCGCCGCGTGGTGGGGCCGCTATGAATTTCTCGTGGCCCACGGCCAAACTTTTCTTCCCCAGCCCAATTATCTTCTCAGCAGGCTGGGCTTTCTCTGCGGGCTTGTGTACGTGGTCTGGGGATGGCGTTACGGATTTAAAAAGGAAGTGCCTCGGCGAGGACTGTCGATCGCCTGCGTTCTGGTGGGAATCGCGGCCATGGCGATCGAGGAAGCCGCATTCGCCAGCCGGGATTATCAGCTGATCTCCGACAACATCATGCCCGGCGTCGCGCTCTTTTCCATCGGAGTTTTCGGGCTGGCGCTCCATTTTCCGAAAGCCGGACAAGGCACGCCGCTGGAACGCTGGGGCATTTATACGCTCGGCATTTATCTAGGGCACATCGTCGTGCGGGAAGCCGTCGCGCTTTCGAAGCCCGCGATTGCCGGCCTTTCCCCCTGGGGCTGGGAAATATTTTTCCCCTTCGGAGTTTTCTTCGTGTCGCTGGGGCTGGCGATACTGCTGCGGAAAATGCCGTTTCTGCGGGCGTGGGTCTGAGACTTCCCGTCAAAACCTGAGAAGTTTGGATTGAAGCATGTGGAAATGGGGCCGCTTGGGATCGTAGATCACGTCGACCGTGAACTTCCCTTCCAACTGATCGAATTCCTTGCGGGTCACCCAGCTTTTCCCCGGATAAGTCTTGCCGTCGGAAGCCGTGTATTTGTAATAAATCTGCGCGTAGCGCTCGGGGAATGTCGGCGTGTAAATCCGCTTTTGCGTGATGGGGGCGCTCACGGGAACGCCGACCTTAGCCAGGTAAGCCACGAAACGCAGCTCTCGGGAGTGCTGCAAATGAAGGCAAAAAAGCTGGGCCACGATGGCCATCCCGACAACAGCGCCGCCGATTAAATAAGGACGATTCTTCATGGCACCTCCTCCCCCAGGACTGTTGTAATGCCGGCCGGCATAGGGAACACTTAAAGTATGACCTCGGGTTCTAAAATTTACAAAAAAAGTCCGGCGTTCTCTCCCGCCAAAGGCCAGGGCATGGCCGAATACGCCCTGATCCTCGGCTTCATGGCCCTTGCGCTGGTCCTCGCGCTCCAGACCTTCCGCGGCGATCTCGCCAACGTTTTTCAAAACTTCCAGAACGTCGTGAACGGCGGATAATCCCAAGCCGGAGGTATTAGATTAAAATTTCCGCCGTCCGTCCAGCCCTTTTTGACTTTTCAGGGACGGAAGAGGACGGAGAAATTCTTCACGAAAAAGAAATTTGAGGGAAAAAAGGATCTTACTTGGAGAAGCGGCGGCGAACCGCGAGGCCGGCAAGGCCGAGAGACAGAAGCAAAAACGTACCGGGTTCGGGACTTTCCGGAGGATCCTGAGTGATGCCGCCGGTCGTATCGGGACGAAGGATCTTGAAGATGGAGCCGCCGTGCCCGTCGGAGAGCAGGCCGTTCTGAGGAGCGGCCGCGGGATCGGCCTTCAAAAAATCGGCATTGAAGGCCGCATTGAAATCGAGTTCCGTGGGCCTGCCCGAACCTTTGCCCGCGACTCCGTCTTTGGTATAAAAGTCGCCCCACACCGGCGCCTTGCTCGAAAAAAAGCTGTAGGTCAGGCCGTTGGAAACATCGATCTTGATGCCGTGAACGGTTCCGGGAATGTTCGGATTGGAATTGCCCTGCGTGCCCGGGCCGAAATTATCGATCGAGACTTTGTCGTCCACGCTGACGCCGTCCACCTGAAAATTCCAGAAGTCGGTGCGCTGGGCGGCCGCGGAAATTTCAAACACCGCGTGGCTGACGCCGCCTGCCGCGGCTCCTGTTCCCCATTTCGTGCCGTCTTCCGAGGAAAGCGTATAAATATATTCCCAATTGTCCGTGGAAACCTGGGTGATGTTCCATTCGATTTTGAAACCGTTATCGACCCAGGAGTGCCCCGTGGTCACGACCCCTTCAGGATTGCTGGCGGTCGTAAGGGAACCGGTATAGCTGAGAGCAAAAGCCGAGGCGGCATGAAGCCCGAGGGCTGCTGCCACAACCGTCAGGAGGAAGAAGGGGCGGATTTTCATGCCTCTCTATATTACAAATTGCGGGCCAGATTAGAGGAAGCCATACCTCTGCTAGAAAATGCTACCCTGTAAGGGAATAGACTACACGCGTAGGGTTTATCGCGGGGGCCGGAGACGGCGGGCGCGTGCATTTTTTTAGACATTTGACTTAAAATTAATACCTTCGGGGTAAGCTTGCCGGAGCAGCTCTTCGAAATCCCGAAGGGAGGAATCCAGAGCGCCGGCGCCGCGGGTCATGGCTTCGTCCGTGCCTGTGATCAGCACGCTTAAACGGTAATCCGGCGTATAAAGATAGAAGACCCGCTTCTCCGCCTGCCAGGCCCCGTCTTTCACGAATTTGCTGAGGACCGTCACGCAGATGAGCTTACCGTTTTCCCGCAGGTCGAGCGTGGATTGGGACTGATGCTTGTCGCCGTAGTATGCATCGTAGACCTTGTCGATGTCTTTCATCTTGGCCAAAAACTCGTCGCGCGTCATGGCCAGGACGGCATCGCGGTCCATCGGGGCCTTGCCCGCGGAAACCGTGAGGCCCATCTCGGCAGATTGCCAGACGGCCTCGGCAAAAGGCGGCACGGCCGAATTCTTTTTCAGCGTCTCCACTTCCCCGGCCTCGAGCTTCCGGTAACCGCGGGGCAGCATCAAAACCTCCAGCTCGGAAGGCGCAGGCGCCTGGGAATCCTGCGGCGCGGTTTCGGAAACTTGTCCGGCCAGCCTTTCCTGACGCGTCTTTTTTTCTCTCAGGATGTTTTCCAGTTCCAGAGTATCTTCGGAAGGCGTGGCGCAGCCTCCCACGACGAGAATAAGGACAAGCAGCCAAACGGATTTCATCTTGGTTCCTTTCAGGGTTTCCGCAAAATAAAAAACAAAACCAAATAAACGAGCGCGAGCGCCGCGGCCCATAGCCGGGCAAGCCTGCAGGTCCAGGCCACGAAAAATTCTTTTTCCTTCCACCGCCCGGGAAGCCCGAGGGAGGCCCATTTCATGTTGCGGTCGTACGACTTTTCGGCATGGGACGGGGACATCATCCAAAGCGCCAGGGCCAGGAGCGGCAGCACGATGACGTGCAGCAGTTTCAGCTTGTCGTCCGGGCTCATGCGGCCTCTTTTCCTTTTTCCGCTTCCTCCCCTGCGCGGTAATAATACCGCAGGGAAGGGTGGTCCGTGACGGCCTTCAGGATCCCCGCTTCATCAGGCAAAGCGCCCTTCACATAATACCAGTAGAAACTGCTCTTGCCGGTCTCGATGATGGCGGCCAGAAGGTATCCTTTTTTTTCGGCATAAGCGTGCAGGGTCCGAACCATGACGTTCCATCTTCCGTACCAGTAACGGCCGCCCATGTCGTCGGCGGCCTCTCCTTTCACCGCGTGAAACATGATCAGGTCCGGCGAAAGGCGTTTGAGATAATCTTCGGTGAGGCCCCGGTGCGCGATGGTTTCATCATACAGCCCAAGCGCATCCACGGAAAGCCATTCCGAATAATACGGCAGGTATCCCGGCTCGGAAACCACCATGATTCGCCCGGGTTTAGCATACGGCTGCAAAGCCCGGCCGATCAGGATGCGGTCGGTATCGAGACCCTGGTCATAGGCCACGGCCGCCGACTTAGCGCTGCTGTCCAGCACCAGCAGGAACCCGCCCAGCAGCACGGCCGGAACCCAGGCTTTTTTGAGCGCGGGCCGCAGCGCCTCCGCGGCAAGAACCGCGAGAAAAAGAAGGCCGGGCACGACCGGCATTTGAAACCGGTGGCCGATATTCTGCGCCTGGAAAATTAAAAAATAAAGCAGCGGGAAAAAGCACAGCCCGAGAAACGCCAGGAGCGTTTTCCGGCGCAGCGGCGGCGGCATGCGGGCCGAGCCCAGCAGGATGAGCGCGAGATAAGGCGCCATGTAAACGGAGATCCGTCGCAGGTAGCCCGCGCCGGAAGAAAAGTTTTCGCGGAAAAGCCCTTTGCCGACCATGGACTTGGCGTAAAACGTGTTGGGCAGGAGATAGCCGAAGTACTGCCACCGCCACAGAAAGTAAACGAATCCCGGCATTACGAAAAAAAGCAGCGCGTGGCGGCAGAACTGTCCCCTTTCCTCCGGCAGAAGGACCGCGAGGCCGGCGGCAAAAAAGAACGCGTAAAACACCACGCCTTCCGGGCGCGTGAGCCCGAGCAAAAGCCCTGCCGCCGCCATGACCGCGGAAGCGGCCTCGCGCACGCGCGCAGACGGATCGTCCAGATGCATGAAGGAGATCACGACCGTCGTCATGAACAACGCGAAAAGCGGTGTCTCGAAGCCCGCCCGGATCTGCAGCGTAAGCGGCGAGAAGACGAGAATCCCGGCCGCGACAAAACCCGGGTGCCAGGAGACGGAAGCCAGGCGCGCGGTACCAAAAAAAACCGCGAGCCCGGCCGCGGCCAGGCAGAGACCGTTCAGGAGCGGCACCGAAATCTCAAATCCCATGCCCGCTTTGTAAAAAGCGGCAAGCAGCACCGTCCAAAGAAAAGAAGTCGCGCCTTCCACGGGGTCCATGCCGGGATTCCACGTGAGGCCGTGCCCTTCGGCGAGATTCCGGGCGAAACGCATGAGGATGTGCGCGTCTTCGGCAAGGTAGAGGTTGAGGGAAGAGAGGAACACGGCCAGCGTGGCCAGAAAAAGGCCGGTAAAAATCAAAGGCCGCGTCTTCTTACCGCACGAAGCCATGAGCAAAACAGCGCACGCATAGACGGCGAAATTTCTCAAGACGCTTCCGGCCGTCATCAAAGCTGCCGCGCCAGCCATTTTAAAATATCGGTTTCCGTGAGAATGCCGACCACCTTGCGGTCTTTGTCCACCACGGGAATGGCTCCGAACTTATTCCGCGCCATGATTTCGACGGCCTTGGCAAGCTCGTCGTCGGGACCGAGGGCGACCGGCTCCTGCTTCATGACTCTTTTCAAAACGAATTCGTCCAGGGCCTCGGGCGCGTAATAAATCCCTTCTTCGGTGAGCCGCGGCGAAAGCGTGCGGTAAAGGTCCCGCTGAGTCACGATCCCCTTCAGCAGGCCGCCCGAGTCGACGACCGGCAGGTGCCGGATCCCTTTCGTGCGAAACTTTTCCTCAACTTTGCTGAAAGGATCGTCTTCCTGCACCGTGATGACCGGCGACACCATGAGCTCTTTGATTTTCATGCCGCGCATCATGAAGCCCGCCCCACCGCGTTTTTTTTCAGGGCCTTGGTGGTGCCCATAAGGTCGTGAAGAAAATACACGACGGCGGCCGCCACCATGATGGAAACGGTTTTGTCCGCGATCTCCACGAACATTTTTTCGGCAATGGCCGCGGCCGCCTGATGGCCCGTGAGGCTCAGAAAAAAAGAATAGACGCGCATCGTGCCTTCGTAGGGCGGAAGATGCGCGAGGATGGTCGTGGCCTGCACCAGGATGCCGTTCAAAATGCCGGTTGCGATGCCCGCGGCGATCAGGTGGTAGGGCTTGTAGATCGTGACCCAGCCGCGCTGGTAAAAAAACCAGGTCGCGGCCGCGACGAGCAGGCTGCTGAACATCCAGACCCAGGAAGACCAGCCCCAGAGGGTGCCGGCGATCAAAAGATTGTACAGCACCGCGGCCGCGGCGCCCGGCCAGAAGCCGCCCAGCAGCACGGCCAGCGACGTGCCCGTGCCGTCGAAGAAAAACGGGAGTCGTAATTGCATCAGGAGAAGCGAAGCCGCGAAGTTCAACATCACCGCGGCCGCCACCAGGCCCACGGGCCGTTTTCGCAGCGGCAGGCTGATTTCGCGCACCGCGGCTTTCCTCGGCGGTTTGCCGGTTTCCTCTTCCTCTTCCCGGCCGGACTGGCTCGCGCTGATCAAGCGGCCGATGAGGACGGCCACATACGCGACGCCGATGATGATTTCGATGATGACCAGCGAGCGCGCGAAAGGCAAAACCGCCACAATGTCGCCGAATCCGGCCGTGGAAAGCGTCACGAAGCTGAAATAAATAAACGCCGCGGGGCCGTACGGACCGGCATCATGCGAGAAACGGAAAGCCCCGGGGGACGCGGCTTCGATCAGCAGATAGAAAATGCCGAACACCGTGCCGATCAGGACATAGGCGCAGACGGCGCCGTAGATTTCGTTCAGGCCCACGCGGCGCGCGGTCAGCACGCGTTCCAGCAGGGCGAACAGCGTGTACATCATGAAAACAGCCGCACAGGCCCGCCCGAACATGTCGATCGCGGGGCTGTTCAGGATGATGTTGCTCCACTGGCAGACCAGGATGGGCGTAATCAGCAGCATGCCGAGGGCGACGTAGCGCGCGTCGTAACTGATGGCGTAAACGCCCGAGAGCAGGACCGTGGTGTAGAGGATGATGAAGACGACGCTCGTCACACGCGACGCCTCGAAGAACGGGTAGACGAGGATAAGGAGCAGCAGCGAGACGAGAAACGTCAGCGATTTGTTTTGTTTGAATTGCGCAAGCAGCATCACGAAATCCCGAGCGGTTTGCGAAGACTATGGAACTATTTCAGGGTTTTGGCAAGCGCATTCAGCATGAGAGACCAGGCGGCCTCGACGCGCTCTTTGAAATGCGCCCAGTCGGGATGCAGCTCGTGCGTCAGCGTCAGCACGCATCCGTCCCCGGCGGGATCGATTTTCACCATGACGACGCTGCGCGCCGGGCCGTCCTGGCGTACGCCCCAGGTAAAAGCCAGGCGCTTTGGCGGCTCGATCACCAGGTATTCGCCGACATGGTCAACTTCATCGCCGTCGCGGCGCACGACAAAGGAAAATCCCCCGCCGACGCGAGGGTCCAGGCCCAGGCTCACGATTTCTTCGTCCCGCACCTCCGGGCCGAACATCCAGTGCCCGATGGAATTCGTGTCCAGCCACGCATTAAAAACGCGCAGCGGGGAAACGGGATATTCGCGCACGACCGTGGCTTTGATGTTGGGAGAATCCATGAAGCTATTGTACTGTTTGCGGGAATGGACGCAAGAGCGGCGGGAAAGACTGAGCGAGTTCGGCGTTCGTGGGATGATTGAAGTTAATGGCCGGATCCGTTTATGTTTCGCGAAATTGGCCGCCGATGCAGCACGGCCCCCCCCCTTCGCCGGCCATCCGGTATTAGGAGAGGGTCACCTGATGGATCTGGATGTTGGTGTCGCCGTTCTCGGACGCCTTGTAGAGATCATTGATCCAAAGCAGCTTGATCGAATGTGTGCCCGCGCTCAGCCCCCTGAGCTGAAACTGTCCCTGCTGGTAATCCAGGTCGCTCGCCGGCACCGACATTGTCCCCACCTTCACGTTATCGACATACACATCGAGATTAAAATTCTTGTAGCCCGTGGGCAAATGCCAGCCGGGATTTGAAAAGTTTTTGGCCGACACTTTCAGCGTGTAATCTCCGGCCGTGTTCGTGAGCGCTCGATAAACGAGATATTTGGAGTTTGAGCTCGCCATCCAGTCCGTGCCGATCCTGGTCCATCCCGAGGACGCAGAAATGACCGAAAGCTCGGTTTGCGCGGGAGCCGCCGCGGTCGTGAAAAAGTTGTCCGAGGAAACCACGCGATTGCCCGACGCATCTTGTGAGATCACCCGGTAAAGATAACGCGTCGCGGGCTGAAGGCCGGTCACGGCGACTTGATGCGCGGTCACAAGCGCCGGATCAAGCGCTGTCTGCTGGCAACTGGTCCCATTCTCGGCGCACCACTCCACCTGGCTTGTCGCAGGCTCGTCCGTGTCCCATTTCAAGGATACGGAGTTTGTCGTGATGTTCGCCGCCGTCGTGTTGCTCACCGCCGGAGGCGTCGTGTCCTGCGGAGGAAGCGTCGTGAAAAAGTTGTCCGAGGAAACCACGCGATTGCCCGACGCATCTTGTGAGATCACCCGATAAAGATAACGCGTCGCGGGCTGAAGGCCGGTCACGGCCACATCATGCGCGGTCTTGAGCGCCGGATCAAGCGTTGTCTGCTGACAATTGGTCCCATTCTCGGCGCACCACTCCACCTGGCTTGTCGCAGGCTCGTCCGTGTCCCATTTCAAGGATACGGAGTTTGTCGTGATGTTCGCCGCCGTCGTGTTGCTCACCGCCGGAGGCGTCGTGTCTTGAGGCGGAAGGACGACATTATTCGAGACGAGCAGGACCTGGTGGATCTGGAGGTTGGTGTCGCCGTTCTCGGACGCCTTGTAGAGATCGTTGATCCACAGCAGCTTGATCGAATGCGTGCCCAGGCTCAGCCCTTTGAGCTGAAACTGTCCCTGCTGGTAATCCAGGTCGCTCGCCGGCACCGACATCGTCCCCACCTTCACGTTGTCGACATACACATCGAGATTAAAATTCTTGTAGCCGGTGGGCAGATGCCAGCCGGCACTCGAAAAGTTTTTGGCCGACACTTTCAGCGTGTAATCGCCTGCCTCATCCACAGGCGCACGGTAAATGAGATATTTGGAGTTGGAACTCGCCATCCAGTCCGTGCCTATCCTTGTCCATCCGGAGGACGCGGAAATAACCGAAAGCTCGATTTGCGCGGGCGGTGCCGCGGTCGTAAAAAAGCCGTCCGGGGAAACCACGCGGTTGCCCGTATCATCTTGGGAGATGACGCGGTAAAGGTAACGGGTCGAGGGCTGAAGGCCGTTGACAGCCACGTCATGCGCGGTCTTGAGCGCCGAATCAAACGTCGTCTGCTGGCAATTCGTGCCGTCTTGGGCGCACCATTCTACCTGGCTTGTCGCAGGCTTGTCGGTGTCCCATTTCAAAGACGCGGAACTTGAAGTAATGTTCGCCGCCACGGCATTGCTGATCACCGGAGGCGCTGCGGGGTTGGGATGCTCGACCACATGGCCGTCGGGGTAGCGCTCGAAATGCAGGTGCACGCCGTCGGGATAATATTCGAAGGTTTTCTGCCACACGCCGCCGGCATCGTAATAAATCTGCTCGAACCGGCTGCTCGTGCCCGGCCAGTACGTGAGGTCCGCATAGCTTCCGTCCGGGAACTTCTTGCGCGAAATCTTTCCGGTGAGATCGTACTCATACCGCACCGCGCCGTCCGTGTCGGCCAGGGCAAGCCAGCGCGTCTTGATTTCGCCGGTCGTGTAGTAATCCGTGGAAACCGCGGCAAAAGCGTCCACGAGCCCCGCGCCGAACGTATCGTCATAGCCCGGAGCGCCGAGGTCGAGCGACGAATACTTCAGGCGGCGCGTGACGTCGTCGTAGGTGAGCGTGGGATCGAAGGACCGCATGAGCGCCACGACGCCCGCCACCATGGGCGAGGCCATGGAAGTGCCCTGCAGCGCCTGGTACTGGTTGCCGGGCTTGAGCGACAGGATGTTGGTGCCGGGCGCGGAAAGGTCCAGGTTCGGCCCGTGGTTGGAAAAGCTGGCCAGCGTGTTGCTGGAAGTCGTCGCGCCCACGGAGATCACGTTGTCGAGCGACGCGGGAAGGAATTGGCTGACCGGCTGGCCGTTATTGCCCGCGGCCGCCACAATCACCGAGCCCTTGCCGATCGCGTAATTGATCATGTCCTGGAATTCCTGGATGCCCTCGGCGGTCATCAGGCTCCTCAGGATGCCGAGCGACATGTTGATGACCTGCGCGCCCAGGTCCGCGGCGTATTTGATGCCGGCGATCACGTCCGAAATAAATCCCTGGCCGTCGGCGCCGAGCACGCGCACGGGAAGAATCTTGGCGTTGGGCGCGATGCCCGCGATGCCGATCGCGTTGTCCGCGGCCGCGCCGATGATGCCGGCGACGTGGGTGCCGTGATTGTTGAGATCCGTCGGCGCCGCGTCGTCGTCCACGAAATCCCATCCGTTCACGTCGTCGACAAAGCCGTTGCCGTCGTCGTCCACCCCGGGAGCGCCGAAATATTCCAGCGCATTCTTGAAGACGTTTTGCGCGATGTCCTGATGCGCCATGTCGAGGCCGGAATCCACGACCGCCACGGTCACGTTGTCGCCCCGCGTGAACGACCAGGCCTCTTCAGCGCGCACGCGCGGATGCCACCACATGCCGGCATTCGCGTAAAGAGGATCGTTGCTTTGGGCATCCACTTTGGGAGCATCTTTGGCCGCGGAAGCCGGAGAAAGCGTTTTGTTTTCCAGGAAGCTGGAGAACGGGTCCCCCATCACGGGATCGAGGAATTGCAGGGGCTGTTCCGCCTGGTCCGGACTGATTTGTTTGAGTTCGTCGGGAGAAATCGGGTGGCCCAGGGCGTCCGAGGGAACGTTGGCATTTTGCGCGAAGGCCACGGGAATACCGGAAATGGCAAGGACGGCGCAAAGGAAAAGAATGGACAAACGATCGCGGAAACTGCGTTTAGGGGAGATCCCACAAAACGAAACAGTCCGTTTTTCTTCGATCACGAAAAAACCTCTTCCAGAAAAATTTGCGGACTGCCTAAAGGCGTAGCAGCGTTCTATGCAGGGGAGCTATTTTATCGCCGGGCCAAGGATAAATCTACTCTTTTTTTAATCCATTCCCGGACAAGCCCTTAAGGCTTTTCGTGAGGGCCATATTCCACTTGAAGGACGCGATAAAGCAGCCGGGTTTCCCGGAAAGCGATGATCACGGAAAAGAAAAAGGAAAGCAGCCCCAGGGTGAAGAGGGCCACAATGACCGGATACAGCCGCAGCGAAGAGTAGACATTGATCAAGATCAGGATCGACGTGCCGGCGAAACAAAGGATGCCGCCGTAAAGGCAAAGAACCGCGTTTTTCACCAAAGACGCCCGGCTGAAGAGATATTGGATCTGCGTGGCCAGGTTCGTAAAACGCGTGTCTTCTTCTTTGCTTCTGACGGGGATAGCCGCCAGCTGCCGGACCTCGAGATTGAGAACGCGGAAGCGGCTGGCAAGATTCGAAAATTTCGTTTGAAAGCCCAGGAGAAGAAGCGCGGAGCTGGAAATCATGAGCGCCGGCGCAAGAATGTATTGGATTTCCTGGGTAAGTTTCGCTAAATCCATTCTCAAACTCCAGACGCAGGCTGCTTGAAAGCTTTATCAAGAAAATCGACGAACGCGGACGCGGCCTTGTCCATGGCCTTCTCGAGATGCCGTTTGCCGCTCAACTCCGTTACGTTCAGGCCCAGCAGCGACACGCCGCCGTCGGCACGCCGGTAGGCATAGGCCGCCAGAGGTTCTGCGCTCCCCGTCCGTGTCAATTTGAATTCGACCTGGACGTCCGAGCTTCCGGAGCCAAAGCCCCAGAACCAGCGTTTGAAGGGACTTCCGGGATGGATTTTGGCAATCAGGGTCTCGATCTGGAAGTCGCCGCCCGCGGTTCCGGTCTTGAAGAAATTCCGGGCCTGAATTTTTTCCTCCAGGTCTTGTTGGAGGCGCCGGCCCAGGAGCGCTTTTTCATCGTCCGAAATCGCGGCGCGCTCGCCGAAGCGGGGGTCGGAAACGGCAAGCGCCTTCAGGGAATCCGGCACAAGATCCGGCGAGCGGTAGCCGGCGCCGCCGTTATTCCTGATCTGAAGCTGGTCGAAATTCAGATTCCCGCTTGCGAAAGGCCGGGCGTGAGAAGCGCAGCCCGCGGCGAGGAAAGTCACGATGAGGATTGCGGCGGAATTTTTCATTTTCACCTTATCTGCGGATATTTCCGCGTTCACGCCAGAGCCGGTAAGCCCACAAGCCGGCCAGGCCAAAGCCCAGGAGGGTAAGGACCGGCACCGCCGGCTTCTTCTTCTCGCTGAAAGGATCCACGGCAAAATAAACCATTCGGCCTCCTCGGTTTGAAATGCGCTGCATGATACCGGACTTCTCTTCCCGGAAAAAAAATTACCAGCCTGTCTTCAATTTATTGAGCGCCTTTCGCAGTTTTTCCCGGTAATCGGGCTGTGTCCGCACAAGCGCCCCAATGAAGAACGCCGCGGCCCCGTAGCAGATCAGCAGCCAGGTCTGACGGCTGAAGTACAGGGGAAAAAACGGATTAAAGGCAAGCGCGATCAGCAGAAACCCCGTAGTCCAGTTTTTTTTGGGGAAATGCTTCCAGAACATGTGGGCAAGATACGCGGCATCGGCGAACAGCGCCAGCCGCAGCACCTGGTAATAACTGTACTGCAGGTAATAGACGGGCGCGAAAACCAGCAGCACGGCCGGGACAACGTAAAACCAGATGGACATCGTGGAAATCTTGGAATCGCTCATGCCTTTTCTCCTCAACGGGAACGCGTGAACTCCTCGACGCGAAGCACCGTCCAGCCGCGGGCCTCGAAGATGATTTTTTTTCTGACGACGACCTTTTCGTTCCGGTATTCGTAATCATAAATCCATTCGGGCTCGGCCTGCGTTTCTCCGGAAGGCGTGGCCTTGATGTCGGAGTACTTGGACGTGCGGAGGAAACCGCAGCCCGAAGCCGTGCTTTCCACTTTCGGGCGCGGGTCGCCGTGGGAAACGGAAAAGCAGCTCGCCTTCACCCGGGCGTCTTTCAGGTCCTGGTCGATGGCGGGCTCGATGTCTTCGGTGGCCGATTCCTGCGGATTGACCGGCGCATCCGGCGTCTCGACCGGGCGGGCGGACGGCTTGTCGTTCTCGATGATCTGCTCGCCTTCGTGGCCGTCCTGCTCGACCCAGCGGCCGACTTCCATGCCGCCTTCTTTGATAACAAAGGTGGTGCCCAGGGAAAGAAACGCGGCGAGCACGCATAGGATTTTAAGGGACGTTTTCATGGGGCACCTTAAGATATCGGCGCGGTTTGCAAACGCTGAAGATGGGCCTGCTCTTTTAGCCTTTTTCCGGCTCTAGCGTGCCGACGACGGAGCCGAAGGGCGCCTTGAAGACGATGCGTAGGGGTTTCCTCGCGGCATCGAGCGTCAGGTAAAACGAGGCGCGTCCCCGCTTTTCCTCTCCTCCCACGCGCGTGACAGGGTCCACGCGCAGGACCTCCACTTTTTTGCCCTGCCACTTGATCGTCTCGACGCCCACAGTGTCCAGTTCGAGTTCCCATTCCTTCCGGTCCGCGATCAGGACGGTGCGCGCGGGCCGGTCCGGCGCGAGCTCCTGGCGGCGGGCCCAGAACGCGGCGCTGATCACGTCATGGGCTGCGGCGGGAATATCGAACTCCTGCGTTTCGCCGCTCTTCAGCGATTCGAAGCGGCCTTTGCGCCGCGGCGCATCAAAGGTCATCTTCTCGTGCGTGTTGAGGATGAGCTCGTCGATTTTTTTCTCGAATTGCAGCGATTCCAGGGTCACGGCGTCGATCCAGCTCTCGGCCTCGTCGTGCATGGGAAAAATCTTACGCAGGATGCGGTTGGTTTCGATGAACCCGACGGCGTGATAGACCTCCCTGCCGTCCAGCGTCGTCTTTTCTTCGACCCTTAATTCGCCGGTGCCGACAGGAATCCCAAGCCAGGTGATTTTATAGTGGAGCTTTTCGCCGAGAGGCAGAGCGGGAGCGGGGTCCTCCGCGCGAGTCGCTCGCGCGGCAAAGAGCCCGCAGGCCGCGGCCAGTAAAACGCAGATCCATCTTCGATGCATGAAACTCCATGAGGGAGGACCCGTCTAGATTAAACATTTTCGGCGTTTACGGCAATCCCGAGTTTACGAGGGCCGCTCTTCGGGCGTGATCACTAAGGAACGCTTGTCCGCGCCGCGCAGGACCGTCAGCTCCGCGGCCTGTCCCGCGGGCCGCTCGATCAAGAACTTGTGGAGATCATCGAGTCCCGCGGTTTTCCGGCCGTCGAACTCCAGGAGGATGTCTCCCGGCAAAAGGCCCGCCGTTTCCGCGGCACTCCCCTTCTCCACGCTGATCACCAGGATACCGGTCACGGCCTCGAGGTGATAAAAGCGCACCACGCGGCGCAGGAGCGGCACATTCTGTCCCGCAATGCCGAGATAACCGCGGCGGATGAATCCGTTTTTGATCAGCAGCCCGGCCACGAATTTCGCGGTATTGATCGCGATGGCGAAGCTGATGCCGCGCGCGGGCTGGATGATGGCCGTGTTCACGCCCACGACTTCCCCGCGTGCGTTGACGAGCGGCCCGCCGGAATTGCCGGGGTTGAGCGCCGCGTCCGTCTGGATCACATTGTCGATCAGCCTTCCGGTCTGGGCGCGGAAGGAACGCCCCAGCGCGCTGACGACACCGGCCGTCACTGTATATTGAAAGCCAAAGGGATTTCCCATGGCAGTGACCAGCTGGCCGGGGCGCAGCTTTTCCGAGTCCCCCAGCGCCGCGGCCGCAAGACGAGGCGCCGAGATGCGGATGACCGCGAGGTCCGTGTCCGGGTCGTCGCCCACGAGCTGCGCCGAGAAAACCTGCCCGTCCGAAAAAGTGACGTCGATCGTGTCCGCGCCGCTCACCACATGGCTGTTGGTCAGAATATAGCCGTCCGGCGTGAAGACAAAGCCCGAACCGCTGCCGCCGGATTGGCGCGGCAGGCGCGCGTTCGCGGGACCGGGATGGGTTTTCACGACGTCGATGTTGACGACCGACGGATTGATTTTCTCCGCCGCGCCGATCACGGCCGCGGAATAAGCATCCAAAAGTTCAGCCTCGGGGAGTATCTCTTGCGGCGGCAAAGGATTTTCCGGCGCGCCTTCCGGATTCGTGATCCTGCGGAAAAATGCTTTCATGGTCCACCTCGCGTTTGGAAAGAAAAAAACTTCAAGACGCGTGCCACGAATCCGGAGGGCATCATGACGAAGAAATAAGCTGGTGCGGGAAAGAGTTACGGAGAAGCGGGGGCCGGCCGGCCTGACTTTCTAAAACCTCTTGCTGCGCTGCTGCGGCGCAGCTGTATCGTTAAGACCCGCGGATGAGGAAGTCATCGATTACGAATTCCGCGGTGGCGCCGGACGCATTTTCAAATCCGACATCCGTTACCGCCGTGAGATCCGTGTCCGCCAGGCCGAGCGCCTGGAACGGCACATGATATTCCTTCCAGGTCCCGGCCGTGAGTGTGACGCTCGCGGGGAACGATTTGTTTCCGGCCTTGACCGCGAGCGTGAGCGGGATTTCTTTTCCCGCCTGCGCCCAGAATGTAAAACCGTCGGCGGCGGTCACGCCATTGTCTTTCCAATGCGCCGGAATCACGGAACGGAACACCGACTGCCCCGGCCCCAGCGTGATGCGCGCGGCGGCGCGCGACTCGACGTCCGGCGGCAGGTTTTCTTTTTCTCCTTCGATCCTGCCCGAACCGCTCCAGCGTTTGGACACAGCCGCCGGCGCCTTGTCCGGATCGAACCGCAGCGCCTCTTTTCCGCTTTCCGGAAGGCTGCCGAGCGCCTCGAACGAATCCACGCCCGAAGCCAGATCGCGCAGCGCCGCGTAATACGGCGTACCTTTGTTTTCGCGATCGAGAAGCCCCACGAAACGCGGAGAACTTTCGATGCTGCCCACGCGCCACACGTAAAACGCTTCCAGGCCCGGCACCGCGGCATTGGCCAGACCTTCGTAATCGTAGGCCGCGTCATAATCGTAAATCACGGCCGACGCATCGGAGGTGTCGAGCCAGCGGGTCTTGATCTCGGCCGGGTCGCCGGCTTCGCGCCAGGCTTTCAATACCGCGTAAGTGAGCGCTCCTTCGGTGCGCAGCCGGGCGCGGTCCGGATAATCTTTTACCGAGGCCAGCAGCGCGGGCGTCCCCTGCGCGGCAATGCGGTCCATCACGTTCGTCCAGAAAGGGCGAAGGTCGCGCTTGCCCGTATTTTCCCAGACGTAGGGCTCGTAGCCGGGATCCGCATTACCGTTGCCGATGACGAGAAATTGCGGAATGGATTCTTCCTGCAGGTGCTGCTTCACCCTTTCGCCGATCTCGAGCGTGCCTTCCCACCGCGTCTGGAAATCCGCGCGGCCTTTCGAGTCTTTGACATACCACGACGTTGCCACCACCGGCTCGTTCAGGATGTTGTAGCCTTTCACCGCCTCATAGCCGCGCGTTGTGTCGATCAGGCGGTTCAGGAAAGAAATGTAGGCGTCGCGGAATTCCGGCTTGGTGAGGACGTTGGTGGAGACGCGGAACTCCGGCCGCTTCTGGATCCAGGCGGGAACCGTCCAGTTGCCGGACACGCCCCAAAAAGAACAGTGGACCGCGATCACGACGCGGATGTTGTGCGTCTCGCAGAATTTGAGGACCTCGTGCAGGCCGTTCTTCATCAGGTTCTCGTCGAGGCGCCCTTCTTCCGGCTCCCATTCCG
>DATJFP010000076.1 GCA_035495615.1 Verrucomicrobiia bacterium
CCCGCGAATCCTTACCGCTGGTACGATTACGTGACCAACGACGAGCGCGCCCAGATCAACCATGAGCAGGCGCTCTTCAACAATAAGATCGTGACCGACTGCGGCAACGTGGATCCGATGGGCGTTTATTAGCCCGATGACCGCTTCCGAAAAAGGAGCCGCGTCCATCCGCCTGTTTGCTGGAGTTAATAAAGAGGCCGCCTGATCCGAAATATTAGCAGCGTCCAAACTGCGGAGGCGTCTTTGCCATTTCCCGGCCGCCTCACTCCCGCAAGAATCCGGACATCAATCGATGGTATATGTTTTGGAAGAAGAAGTCCTCATGGAGCGTTACCGCAAAGGGGACGCCTCCGCTCTCAAAAGCCTCATCAAACTTTACGAGCAGAAGATTTTTGCGTTCTGCTTCTATGCCGTGGGCTGCGATGCGGACAAAGCCTATGAGGCCGCGGTTTCCGGCTTTGTGAATGCTGCCCGCTCGATTCCCTCGCTCGGTGGAAAGGCGTCATTCTTAAAGCAGCTTCTCCGGCAGGCGATCACGGCCTCGAAACAATCCCATGCGCTGCTTTCGCCGGACAACTCGGAGTCTTCCGCGGCGAAGCTGGAGATCCGCAAAATCGTGAAGCGGGCGCTGCTCGCGCTTCCGTTCGAGATGAAAGTTTTCCTGCTCCTGAGAGACCAGTTAAACCTTTCTTACGAACTCATGGCCTCCGTGCTCGGAAAATCCGGAACTGATATCAAAATGGAGCTCGCGCGCTCCCGCAAACAACTGCGGGAGAACATCGAAGCAATCATGGCAAACCGGGACTCCCTTTCATGAACTGCCGCGACGTCGAAATGCAGGTCCGCCCGCTGCTTGAAGACCTCCTTGCGGAAGAGGAATATCAGGAGGCACACCGCCACATCGAAAGCTGCCCCAACTGCCGCCAATACGTGAGCGCCATTGGGTCGATCTCGCATATGCTCAAGGAGCTTGGCGACATCCCGGCGCCGAGAGACCTGGCCGATTCCATCCTTTTTCGCCTGCAGTCAGGGAAAGGAGAAGCCAAAGCCGGGACCGGAAGCGCCGGCAGACGGAAGTTTCATCCCGCGGCGGCCGCTGCCGCTGTCACGGCCATCCTCGTGGCCGCCTTTTTCCTGCGCCATGGGGCGTCTTCCGGAAAAAAGGTGTCTCCGGCTCCTGCTCAAGCCGGCTCTGCGGCACTGAGCGTGATCGCGCGGGAAATCCCTACGGATGAGGCTGCCCAAGCCTATGAAAAGCTGAAAACGATTTCAAATGCGCTGGAGACCGTGGACCGGCAGAAGGCCGGGGCTCCGGTACCCATCGTGAAGAGCAAGTCCTTGTCCGGGCCCGCCGTTTTTTCGGCCGGTTCCCGCGCGGGGCAGAAGGTCGTGTCCGTCCATTGGGACTTTTCGCCGTCAGATGAGCAGGAAGGGGAGGAGATGTTCAAGGCCCTTGAAAAAGCCGGGCTCCCTTACGTCTACAAGCACCCGGACTTCGCAGTGGTGCGGTTTTCCCCGCCCCAATTCGAGGAATTCGTGCAGGAAACAAAACCGCTGATCCCGGGTGCTTTTAAGGATGCCAATTTTGATGCTATTGCGGCGCAAGACCAGGTGCAGGTATCCGTGTATGCTGGAAAAAGCCAGGCCGCGCCGGATTTCCTGCACTGGCATGCCGCGCTTCCGCTCAGGCTCGGCGCGCGGCTGAGAGACACTCTCCTTGAGATGGGAGCAACGCTGGATTTTGATTCGCCCGGGCTTGTCATCGCGGGCATCCCGTCGTCGGACGTGAAGGCGCTGTCGCTGGCCATCCAGGCGCTCGAAGGTGTTTCCGTGGAATCCCCGTTTCCGTCTCCGGAAGTGCCTCCCGGCTTTTCTTACAGGATCCTGGTTTCAATTTTTCTGACGGAGGCTTGACCATGCCTAAAATCCTGGTCATCGATGACGAACTTGCGATTCGGGAACTCCTGGCAACGGCATTGGGTCTCGAAAATTTTGAGGTGACGACGATGCCGCGCGCCAGCCAGGCCCTCGCGGCCATGGAGCGCGAGGCTTACGATCTTGTCCTTACGGACTTGAACATGCCGGATGAATCAGGACTTTCGTTGATTAAAAAAATCCGCAGCGCGCAGAGCAGGGTTCCGATCGTCGTCTATTCCGGCTATATCACAACGGAAATGCAAATGCAGTTGAGACAGGCGGGCGCCACCGAGATCCTTGAGAAAGGCGGCGCAATCAAGATCCTGCTGGATCAGGTACGGAAAATTTTGAGCGCGCGGGACCGCCTTCCAAGGCCGTCTTCCGGGAAGGGCGTGAAAAATATCCTCATCGTCGACGATGAACAACCGGTCCGGGACGTTTTGGAGCTTTTTTTCGAAAAAAAAGGTTACCGTATCCGCAAGGCGGCAAACGGGACGGAGGCGCTCGCCATGGCCGCCGAAGAAAAGCCCTCCATTGTTTTGCTGGACATGGACATGCCCGGCATGAACGGGCTGGAAGTCCTCGAAAAACTGAGAAACGCTTATCCGAATCTCGGAGCGCTGATTATGACCGGGGCCTCCCGAGATCAGGAATCGGTCCAGAAGGCGCTGGCCTTAGGCGCCTATGGTTATATCCTGAAGCCTTTTGATTTTTTGTACCTCGAGCTCGTGGTTACCTCGAAACTCCTGATCGCCGAAGAGCCGTGATCCCGAGAAGAGGGTTAAGAACCCGCTTTATTTTGCCGTGTATTTCACAAGCGGCCGTTGGGTGCGGGACAAAATGAGGCGGCAAAGCCGCCGGTTGGAACAGGAAGCCTTCATGAAAAAAATATTACTCTTGATGTTCCTGCTGCTCGCCCTTTTCTCGTCCCGGCTTTGGGCCGCGGACATGGCCGCGGGCCCGAAAGGCGAAGCGGCGGCCCGGGGATTTGTGGAAGAGCTGCTGAACGGGCCGGAGAATGTGATTTACGCGTTCGTGGACCCGGAAGTCAAAGCCACGACGTCCGAAGACGCGATCCTCGACACCGTGCAGCAGATCAAAAAACTGATTCCCAAAGTCGACAGCATCCATTACCTGCGCGCGTACCAGAACGCCGAGAGAAAAGACCTGGTAGCCTTCGAATATGAAGTGGCCTCCGGGAATTCGGCGTATACCGTGACCGTGGTGCTCAAGCAAAAAGACGAAAACCATTTCACGGTTGCCGGCTTTCACACGACCATGAAGCCGCGGAAACTGACGGACACCAAAGGCGCGACGCCGTTTCATTTCGTGATGATCCTGCTGGCCGCGGCCTGCGTCCTCGCGACGCTCGCGAGCCTCGGTTATTTCGCCACGCGCAGGAACGACCCGAAAAAATGGGTGTATGCCGCGGGCTCTCTCATTGGATTTCCCGTGGGTCTCGGCCTCAACTGGACGACCGGCGCGATCCTGCTGCGGCTGGGCTTCAATATTCCGCCTGTCAGTTTCTCGGCGCCCGCGCAGCATCCCGGCATGTGGACGATCACGGTTTTCTTTCCTCTCGGCCTTTTTTTCATGATCTGGCACATGAGGAAAAGCAAAAAAGAACCCCCGGAGGGAGCCTCGCTATGAAACTCAAACTGGATTTTCACGATGTCGGCTGGTGGTACTGGCTGGCGACCTGGATCATGATCACGGCCGGCCTCGCGGGGTGGGAGGCGGGATTCTACATGGCCGCGGGCCTCGCGGCCTGGCAGATCGGGCATTATGCGCGCCTCGAAAAAAATCCCAAGGCGTTTTCCGTGCAGGTGCGGGCCGGATTTTTCCTGCTCATGGTGCTGGGGTTCATTCGCCCGCTGCGGTTCATTTACTGGATTCCTTTCACCGGGCTCATCGCCCGGCTCCTTGTCAACTACTGCTGCCTGGCGCGGGCCATGTCGCTGCTTCCCTGGAACCGCAAAGAGCCTCTCAGCGCCGGGCTTTTAAGGCGCACATTTCTGTCTCCGCCGACCGACGGGCCCATCGTCGGGCCATAGTCCCGTTTCGGGAAGAGCCTCACCGCAATTTCTTCTTTTCCCCGATTTTACGCGCACGCCTTCAGGAAGAGGATTCTTCCATGAAGCAGCCGCCGCAGACGCCGCCAAAGACACCAGAAGACCGCAAGCTCGAAAGCGCGCGCTGGCGTCTTTCCCGCAATCTGCACGACATGACCGACAAGGCCATGATTTTTCTTTCCCTTGTCTGGCTGCTTCTCGTCATCCTGGAGTTTTCCGGCAGCACGAACCCGCATATGGAAGCGTTCCTTTATTTTATCTGGATCGTTTTCATCGTGGACTTCGTCGTTGAATTCCTGATCGCGCCGCGCAAAAAAAAATACCTGGCTTCGCAATGGCTGATGGCGGTGTCGCTCCTTCTGCCCGCGTTCAGCATTTTCCGTGCGTTCCGGGCCTTCCGGGCGCTCCGGGCCCTGCGCTCGGCGCGTTCCGTCAGCCTCCTTCGGATGATTACGTCCGTCAACCGCGGCATGCATTCGGTAAAAGTCACCCTGCGCCGGCGCGGGATCGGATATCTCGTCGTCATCACGTTCCTGGTCGCATTGGCCGCCGCCGCCGCGATCCTGAATTTTGAAAATCCGCAGAGCCTGGCCGAAGCGGGGAAGACCGGGCCCGGCATTTCCACTTACGGAGACGCGCTGTGGTGGTCGGCCATGATCCTGACGACGCTGGGTTCGGAATACTGGCCCAAAACCCTGGAGGGCCGGATCCTGTGTTTCCTGCTTTCGGCATATGCCGTGGGCGTTTTCGGGTACATCACCGCGTCGATCGCGAGCCACTTCATGGGCGTGGATATCGGGCCGCAGAAAAAAGAGGAGGAGAAGCGCGCCGCCTGATCCCCAAGTTTAGCCGGATCCGTGCCGATATAATTTTCCATGACGAAATGGAAATGGTTTTGGCCTCTGGTCGGGTTTGCATTCGCGCTTGTCGCCGCGGATGCGGTCAATGCCGCGCTGGGCTGGCCTTCATGGCTCCTGAAATTTCTGTTCGATCTCGAGCGCGAAAGCACGATCCAGACGTGGTTTTCCAGCATCCTCTGGTTTGCCTGCGCCGAAGCCTGTTACGGCTGCGCGTCGATCGAAAAAAGAAATCCGGCCCGGAACTCCTGGCTGTTTCTTGCCGCGGTGTTCGCTTTCTGCTCGCTGGACGAAGTCGTCTCCCTTCACGAGCACATCGGACATTCCCTTTTCCGGATGGCGACTTCCGAAGAAACGTTCCGTTCCTTTCCCCATTCCAGCTGGGTCATCGGGCTGGCGCCCGTGCTGCTGGCTGGCGCGGCCGCCGTTTATAAAGTCTTCGGGACCTGTTTTAAAGAGTCGCCGCGGGCGGGGCGGGCCGTCATTTGCGGATTTACGATCCTGCTGCTTGGCGCTGTCGGCATGGAATTCATTTTTGCGCGTGACGCGAGAAGTTCGCCGTTCATAAACGGGCTCGAGCCGGTTCTCGAAGAATTCCTGGAAATGTTCGGCGTGATCCTGATGCTCTGGGGCTTAAGGGCCCGACGGGCCTTTGTGAATGACGCCGTCCACCGGGATCTCTGGGAATAGCGCGGGAAAACGGGAAGGTGCGGGATGAAAAAAAGAACATGGCTTCTTGTCCTTCTAGGCACGGCCGCGGCGCTGGATCTTGCGCATTTCCTCAATTTCGCGTTCGGCTGGCCTTCCTGGTTTCTCCGTTTCCTTTTCGATCTCGACCGTGAAGGCACGATCCAGTGCTGGTTCTCCAATCTCCTCTGGCTTTTATGCGCGCAGGCGGCCTACGACTGCGGCATTCTCGAACGGCGGAAAGCGCCGCGGGTCTCATGGCATGCCCTCGCCGTTGTTTTTCTTCTCTGCTCCGTCGACGAAGTCGCTTCCATCCACGAGCATCTGGGCTATCTGATTTTCCGTTTTTTGAATTCCTTCGAAAGGCTGCAGTACTTCCATCATTCGCATTGGCCCGTCGTCATGTCGCCGCTGCTCCTGCTCGGAGCTTTCGCGATCTACCGTCTTTTCTGGATCTGCTTCGACAACGACCCTCGCGCGGGAAAGCTGGCGGCCATCGGCTTTGCGGTCGCTTTCGTGGGCGCCGTGGTTCTGGATGCCGCCATCAAGATGGACGCGCATACGCCGCCGCTTGCCCTGAACCTCGAGGTCATCGTCGAAGAGTCGCTCGAAATGGCCGGCGTGATCCTGATGGGGCTGGGACTGCGGGAACACCGCGCGTACTTGCGGGCCGCGGCAGGCAGAGAATAGTGTAAAATACCCGCATGGCCGAAGAGACTCCCAAACCCAAGCGCCGCGTCCGGTACAAGGGCACGCATCCGCGCAAATTCGAAGAAAAATACAAAGAGCATCAGCCCGAAAAATATCCGGCGGACGTCGAAAAGGTCGTCAAAAGCGGCAAGACGCCCGCGGGCACGCACCGTTCCGTCATGGTCAAGGAAGTCCTGGAAGCCATCGCGCCGGAGCCGGGGCAAACCGGACTCGACGCGACGCTGGGCTACGGCGGCCACGCGCGCGAACTCCTGGAGCGCCTCTCGCCCGGAGGCCGCCTTTTCGCTTTGGACGTGGACCCGCTCGAAATTACCAAAACGGAAGCGCGTCTGCGCGAGGCCGGTTTCGGGGAAGACCGGCTTGTCGTCCGGCGCATGAATTTTGCGGGCATTCCCAAAATGCTGGGCGAGGCGGGCGGCGGTTTTGATTTCATCTTCGCGGACCTGGGTGTTTCGTCCATGCAGCTCGACAATCCGGCGCGCGGGTTTACCTTTAAATATGAAGGCCCGCTGGACCTGCGCCTGAATCCGGAAAGAGGGCAGCCGGCTTCGGCGCTTCTCAAGAAACTCTCGGCCGAAGAGCTGGAAAAAATCCTATGGCGGAACGCGGACGAGCGTTTCGGTGTCGCCCTTGCCAAAGCGATTTTCGAAAAACGCGACAAGCTCACGACCACGACCGCGCTGGCCAACGTGATCCGGAAAACGCTGGCCGCGCGTCCGCTGCCTCCCGAACCCGATGAAGTCAACAAATCCATCCAGAAGACGTTCCAGGCGCTGCGCATTGAAGTGAATGACGAATTTTCCGCGCTCGAACAATTTTTGAGGAACCTGCCGGTGTGTTTGAAGTCCGGAGGCAGGGCCGTCGTGCTTACGTTTCATTCCGGCGAAGACAAGCGCGTCATGAACGCGTTTCTCGAAGGGATGCAGACCGGAATCTACGCGGCACTCTCCGAAGAAAAAATCGAGCCCGGCCCGCAGGAATGCTACGACAACCCGCGGGCCAAAAGCGCGGTCCTTCGCTGGGCCGTGAAGGCGTAACCTCTTCAAGTGTAAGGCGTTGGCCCCGACGCCCTTCGCAAAATCCTGATAAAAAGCCCCTGATTTCACAAGCTCCCGACCTCGAACGGGGCAATGCCCTGATAGTCCCTTCGTTTCTCCGGGACCTAGAATAAGGCAGTAATAAAAGAAGGGAGTCGCTATGGATCTGGTTTCTCTTATTGTCACGTTGATCGTGGTCGGAGTGCTGCTCTGGCTCATCAACCGGTTCATTCCGATGGACGCGAAGATCAAGAACATCCTGAACATCGTGGTGGTGATCGTCGTGATCCTCTGGCTATTGCAGTCTTTCGGTCTGATCGGAAGCGTGCATAACGTCAAGGTGTCCTAACCGACGCCCGCGGCAAAAAGGCTTGCCTTACTTTTTGCCGTGGGCCTGCCTTTCGGGCATTTGAATAGCATCCGACTGCCTTGCCTGCCGGGATTTGTTGTTGACGTCTTTCGGGCGATAGAGTGTAATTCGACCGGAGGACGGCATGGTCCGGAAGCTGGGTTTATTTTTGATTTTGGGGATGATTCTATCGTGCGCGCGCGAAGCGGCGGCCGGGGACGTGCGCGTCATCAACGGGCCCAACCGCGCGGCACTCGTCGAGCTGTTCAGCTCCGAGGGCTGCGCGACCTGTCCGCAGGCGGACGCCTGGTTCAGCGGGCTTGTCCCAAGCAAGGGCCTTTGGAAAGATTACGTGCCGCTTGTTTTCCACGTCACGTATTGGGACGACCTGGGCTGGAAAGACGTCCTGGCCAAGCCGGCCTACACGGACCGGCAAAGGGCTTATGCGGCAGCGTGGGGGCAGCCCAATGTGTACACGCCCGGCGTGGCATTGAATGGAAAGGAATGGCGCCATTGGCCGTCGGTGCAGGCCCCTCCGGCCGCGAGCGGAAAGGGCGGGACGCTCAGCGCGACCTCGACCGACGGACTGGTCTTTCACGTGCGTTACGATCCCGCGGCCAGAATTTGGTACACCGCGCGCGTTTTCGGCGCGCTGCTCGGCTTCGGCATCGAGCATGACGTGGACAGCGGCGAAAACACCGGCAAGCGGCTGAAGCATGACTTCGTGGTGCTGGATTTAAAGGCCGCGGACTTGAAGCTCGTTTCCGGCGGCTTCGAAGCCGACCTCCACTTCAAAGCGCCCGCGGAAATGCCGGCGAAAACCGGCGTCGCGTTTTGGGTTCTGGAGGGAGAAAGTCTGGAGCCCTTGCAGGCCGCCGGCGGTTTTGCCTCCTGAGTGCGGTTGCCAAAATCGAGGCCGCCGATTACAATACGCGCTATTGAGGTCTCCTTTGAACAAATCCCTGGATCATCTTTTGAATTCTACCCTGGAAACCGCAATTGAGCTGACTCAAGCGGACAAGGGCAACATTCAATTCTTTGACGAGAGCAAAAACGAATTGCGCATCGTGGCGCAGTCCGGCTTCACGCCGCAATTTGTCGAGCACTTCAGGATCGTGCGTCCCGGGTATTGCGCCTGCGGCCTCGCGTTGAAACGCCGGGAGCGGGTCCTTGTCAAGGACATAGCCAAACACCCCGAATTATCGCACCTGGCCCCCATTTTTCTTTCCTACGGCTTTACGGCCGTGCAATCGACGCCTCTTTTTGGGGCCGGAGGCGAATTGTTCGGCGTCCTTTCCACGCATTTCGAAAAGCCGCACGCTTTCCCGCATCCGAATTTGGAAATGCTTGATAAATACATCGTGCATGCCGCTCGCCAGATTTTCGAACTCAACTGAGGAGGCAATCGTGTTCAAAAATTTTTCCCCCAACTTTGCCCTATTGAGCGCAGCATTTCTGCTTTCTTCCTGCGCGGGCGCGCATAAGACCGTCGTCCCGGCCGCCGCGGCTCCCGAAGCCAAGGCTCAGGCCCCGGCCGTGGAGCTGGAAGAAGTCCAGCCCGCGCATGCGCCGGCAGCGAAAGCGGGCGGAACGCTCACGTTTCATTACACGCTGACCAATGCGAAAGGCGAAGTGCTGGATTCTTCCGAAGGCAAAGAACCGCTCACCGTCCGCATCGGCGCGCATGAAATCATCCCCGGGCTCGAAGCCGAGCTTCTCAAGATGAAACCGGGCGAGAAAAAGAAAGTCGTCGTGCCCGCGGACCAGGCCTATGGCCCGCGCTACGAAGGCCGCACGATCCAGATGCCGGCGGACAAGCTGCCTCCGGAGGCCCTGAAAGTGGGGGCCCAGGTCAGCGCGGGGCTGGGCATCGTGTTCACGGTGACTGAAATCAAAGACGGCGTGGTCACGCTCGATGGCAATCATCCGCTCGCGGGCCAGGACCTGACCTTCGACGTCGACTTGCTCTCGGCATCCTGAGGAGGCCTCATGAACCACGACCCGCGTCTTTGGGTTTTCCTCGGCGCCTTTTTTCTTGCCGGCTGCGCCACGGCCCATCGCGATCCCATCCAGACCATGCCGCACGTGGACCTCGACCGGTTCATGGGCGACTGGTACGTCATTGCCAACATCCCGACCTTCGTGGAAAAAGGCGCGCACAACGCGGTCGAGTCTTACGAGCGCAATCCCGACGGCTCGATCGCCACGACGTTCACGTTCCGCAAGGACGGCTTTGACGGAAAGCTCAAAAAGCACAAGCCCAAAGGCTTCGTGCGCGACACGCAGTCGAACGCGGTCTGGGGCATGCAGTTTGTCTGGCCTTTCAAAGGCGATTACCGCATCGTGTACCTGAACGACGATTATACCGAGACCATCATCGGCCGCGAAAAGCGCGATTACGTCTGGATCATGGCGCGCAAGCCGGAAATTTCCGAAGAGGATTACAAGAAGATGGTGGACATCGTGGGCCGCGAAGGCTACGACCTCACGAAACTGCAGAAAGTCCCGCAGCGCTGGGACAAGGCCCCGCAATAAAAATACCTTCACGAGCGGCTGCCCCGGTGATCAGTCCGGGCCCGCCGGTTTTTCCTCCCGTTTCCCGGAATGGCCTGAGAGCCGGTCTTTGGGTTCCGGAATGCTGCATGTCCGGGAATCGGCGATGCGCCGGTAGATTTTTTTGCCGAGCGCCTCGACCGGAGGAAGATAAAGGAAAGGGACGAGCGGCCAAAGCAGCGGCACGCGCTGCGCGACTTTGCGATAGGCCTCATAGCCGCGCCAGACGCGTCCCGCAATAACGCCGTGAATGTCTTTCATCAAGGCTTGTTCATTCAAGTGGCCGAGGCCATGGGACTGGAGCTGAGGCTTGTCCTGCGCACTGATGTAGTCAATTCTCGCGAACACGTCGACGACGCGAAGCGCGGCAACCGTGCGGCGGCAGAGCTTGCAATAAGCGTCGTAGATCAAGACGAGCGGCTCGCGGTAAAGCCGGAGGCCCAGCTTTTTAAAAAGATTGAGGGGATGGGCTTTCATCGCCGTAAGTATAACACGGCGTTTGCCAAACCTTAGCTTGCCAAATCCGGCCCGAGTCTGATAAAAGGGGCCTGCGGCCGTTCAACTTTCCGTGTTTGCGTGAGACGGAGTCCATGAAATCTTCCGACCGGTTCAAACAACTCGGGTTCTTGGGACTGCTCTTTTACGGGCTGTGGGGCGCGGGGCACCCGGACTTTTTTGGGCTGCTGAACGGCGCCAACCTTTTGTTTCATGAAGCCGGCCATCTGATCTTCGGGCTTTTCGGAAGCAGGACGCTGGGCATTTTGGGCGGCACGGTCGGGCAGCTTGTCTTTCCGGTGGGCCTCACGTCGGCATTTTGGCGCCGGGTGAAGCTGGCTTCCGCCTCGGTCATGGCGTGGTGGGTGGGGCAGAATCTGGCCAACATCGGCGCGTACATCGCCGACGCCCGCGATCAGGTCCTGCCGCTGGTAGGCGACGGCACGCATGATTGGCATTATCTCCTGGCTTATTTCCAAGTGCTGCCTTACGATCATTCCATCGGCGGATGCGTCTGGTTTGCGGGCATATTGATCATGCTCGGCGCCTCGATCTGCGGATTCATTTTCTCGGACACGGGAGGGGAATCCCTCCGCCGTCCGCTTCGTAAAAATCAAAAAGTGCCGAAGCCGTATAAAAACAGGGACAAACGGGATCCTTATCTATGAAACGTGTGAGCCTGATTTCCATGATGCTGCTGTTGTTCGTGACGGTTTGCTCTTCTCCGGTCCGCGCGGAAAATGCCCAGGACGAAAAGATGACACCATTCGGCAAGCTCACCGCAACCGAGCGGGCACAGCTTCGCAACAAGGGCGTGCTCGACAAAGATGACAACCTCGGCCCGAATGCTTTTTCAGAGCCGGAACCCGCGTCTCCCTCGTCCGGAACCGCTCCGGCGGCCGAATTGCCGCCGCTCGAGCCCGCGGTCGCCGCTTCCGAAGCGCCGCCTGCGCCGTCTGAAAATCCGGTTCCCGTTCCCGTGCCGGATGCTCAGACTTTGACCAAACCGGAAGTCCTTTCCGAAGCCGCGCCCGAGGCGTCGGTTCCCGCGGAGCCGGCCGCTGTCACCGCGCCTTCTCCCAAAGCGTCTTGAACAGGACGCCGGCGGTCCTTGCTCTTTCCGCCATTTGCGGGGCGCTGCTCTGGTTTCTCTCTCCGCTGCTCACCCACAAAGTGGAGCCTTGGGACGCGGGGATTCTTCCCTATGTTTCTTTCCAGTTTGGGATTGGATTCATCCTGGGAAAATTTTTCAAGCCGCCCCTGTGGCAGGTTCCCGCGGGCCTCGTCGCCGGACAGGCGGCTTATCTTTTGTTTTTTCTCGAAAAGGGATCTCTCTTGCCGCTCGGGCTCATCGTCCTGGGTTTTTTTTCGCTTTCGGCGTTGTTCGGAGTCTTGATAGCCGGATATTTTACTCCGCGTAATTCCCGTTGACGGCGCCTTCCTAAAACGGTAACGTTTCCCCGTTATTCCAAACGGGGAACCCCATGACAAAGCGTTTTTTCCTTTTCCTGACCCTTTTTGTGAGCCTGCTCCCGGCGCGCGTTTTCGCGGAACCCGAAGCCGCGGGACAAGTCGTCGAAGTCCAAGGCTCGGCCAAAGCCTCGGGCGCGCAGGCCGGCGCGCGAACCCTCCAATTGAACGATCCTGTTTTTTCCGGTGACACGCTCCGAACGGGAGCGGACAGTTTTCTGGCCGTCCGGCTCAAAGACCAAAGCTCGCTCACGCTGGCCGCGGACAGCACGCTTGTCCTGGACACCTTCGTTTTCGATCCTGCGAACGCGAAAGGCCAAAGCGTGGCCACGGTGCTGCGCGGTCTTTTTAAGATGGTGAGCGGCGAGCTCGTGAAAAAGGACCCGGAATCGGTGAAAATCAAATTACCGGCCGGAACCATCGGCATCCGCGGGACCACGCTGGCGGCCCGCGTGGAAAACGACAAAACGCTCGTGGTGCTGCTCGGCACGCTGGATCCGGCGACGGGCGAGCTGCGCGGCGGGCATATCACGGTCCAGAATGAAGTGGACGGCGAGCTGCGCGAGTCCGCCATAACGGAAATCGGCCAGGGCGTGAAGATTGAGGGGGTGAATCAGCCGCCGAGCGCCTCGTTCGAAGTTCCCGCCGAAGACATCCAGATTTTCGAAAAGGCCTTGAAGGCCGAGGGGCAGGGAAGGCCCAACCCGTCCCGCGGCCCGGATTCCAAGAGCGCCTTTGACCGGTACATGAAAGAAAAAGGCGCGGCCGGCGTCGGATATCGCAGCGCGGAGGAAAAACCTCCCGCGAAAGCGCAGGACGAGAGCGATGAAGCGCTGGTCGAAGAAGCCAACATGCTCCAGCCGCCCCAGAAAAAGAAAAACGAGGCCGACGTTTCAACGGATTTTTCCAAAGACGAAGACTCCGGCGAGAGCCGGACTTAAAAAGGAGAATTTATGAAGCGATTTTTGAGCCTGGCCCTTCTTTTTGCTTTTACCGGAGCGATGGCCGCGGCGCGTCCAAGCTTGGCGGCGGATGTCCCGGGCACCGCGCAAACGTCCCAAGCCGCCGCGAAGACCTACGACTGGAAAGCCAAGCTGAAGAGAGGCTCTTTGAACGTCGTGACTTCGCCCGTGGAAGTGGCCCGCCAAATCCAGATCACTTCAGAAGAGAGCAGTCTGCTCAAAGGCTGGACCGTGGGTCTGGCCAAGGGGTTCGGTTCCGGGCTTGTGCGGTTTGGCGCGGGAGTGGTGGAGGTCCTGACCTTTCCGTTCGACTTTCCGGTGGAGGGCAAAAGGCCGTGGGTCGAGCCGGAATACGTGTGGGAAAAGCCGGGCGTCAAATACGCCTAGAGCGCGCTTGTTTTTAAAGCGGATTTTGTTATAGTACGTGTCCAGCGGAGAAGAAATGAAGAATCGCATTTTTGTCCCAATTTTATTTCTTGCGCTTGTGTTCTTCGGGATCGGAAACGCGCAGGCCAAAGAGGAAAGCGACGCGTCCTGCCTCACTGCCTGCGACCAGATTCCCGCGGCCGTCCAAGCCTTCCAGAAAATCCATTCCCTCAAGACCGAAGAGGACGAAATCGATTACCTCCTGTACCGCATCCGCCAGGTCAATGCTCAATTTTTCAGAAACGGCGTCACGTATAACGGGGCCGACTCGGCCAAATTCCTGAGATGGAAGATCGGCTGGTATTACAAAACGCATCACGTCAAGATCGAAACGGACGAAGATTTTGTCAAGAAAGTCCTGCAAGGTTCGGAAAAGACAGGCAAGCCTTATCAAATCATCATGCCTGACGGCAGCCGCCACAATGCCCAGCTCGTCATGGCCAACGAAATGAATGCGCTCAATGCCCGCGCCAACACTGTTCCCCAAGCCTCTGTACACGCATGAAATTTCCTGCAGTCCTTTCCCTTGTTTTAGCTCTTTCCGTGATTTGCGCCGCTCCGGCTTTCGCGCACGAGCAGCGCAAAGTCGCGGCCAAATACGACTTCGTGGTGGGGTTCGTCAAGGAGCCCGCTTTCAGCGGCGAAATGAACGGCCTTGACGTGAAAGTATCGCAGGAAGGGCAGCCGGTGATGGGGCTGGAGAATACGCTGAAGGCCAGCGTTTCGAAGGAAGGCGCGCCGCCGATGGATCTCAAGCTCAAGACGCGCTACAAAGAGCCGGGACGCTATGCCGGTTATTTTTTCCCGGCGCAGCCGGGAATTTATTCTTTCCATATCACCGGCGAGATCAAGGGGCAGGCCATCGACCAGACTTTTACGGCGGGCCCCCAAACGTTCAGCCCGGTGGAAGATTCGTCCCCGCTCCGCTACCCGAAGTAAACCCCCGAGTCACGCGGCGAGTTTTCTCTTCAGGCGCTCCTCGTGCGAGATGAGCCGTACCCATTTGCGCATGACCTTGTGATAATGTTCCTTCAGCGCCCCGAGCTGCTGGCTGATGAGCTTCAGAGACGCCGGGTCCGGCGTTTCCGTGTACATCAGGATGTCGCGCAAGGTGTCGAGCTCGTCCTTGTGCGTGTGCGCGAGCACGCGCACGTCATCCGCTTTCGGATTCGTCATGCGGGCAAGCTCATCTTCCAGTTCCGAAAAGGCCTCGCGCAGTCTCTCGACCCTCACTTTGAGAAGCGCGGCCGATATTTGTCCGTCCATCGGCTCCTCCCTTTGTAAAACATCATAACTTCTTTCCGGTTTTTGTCTGTGATGCGGGCCGTGGGAAATGCCCTCGGAAAAAAGCGGGGACCCGGGTAGGGGAGAGCCGGGTCCCTGAAAAACCTGCCGCGGCCTTGAGGCGAATCGCCGGTCGCCATACGGCATGATCACACCAGGTCCGAACGCGCGGCACGGTACGCCTCGCGGTCTTTGTCGCGCAGCGTGTCGTAGCCCGTATCGTAGGTTTTGCCGAACCCGATCTTCCCGAAAAGGCCGTGGCCGCGCGGCACCACCGCTTCGCGGATTTTATTTTTGTTTTCATCCAGCCACTGGATTTTTTTCGAAAGAAGATAAGGCTTCACGAGGACGTGCTGCTTGAACTCGCCGGTTTCGCGGTCCCAGATCTCCTGGGAGGTGAGTTCATTGTCCGCGTTGAACCACTGCTCGCAGTATTTCACGCCCGCGGCGGAAGTATATTCGACGGAGAACGAGGTCATTTCGTTCTTGCCGTTGAAGATCCTGCTGACCTTGGACGAGTCTCCCGCCGGATCATACGTCCATTCCGCGGTCCGGTAGCCGGAAAGGCCGCCTTTGCCGTATTGGTATTTCGCATAGCGGAGAATACGGCCGGTTTCCTTGTCGAACATCCAGCTTTCCAGAAGCCGGTCCTGGCTGTCGAACTTTTGCATCTGCTTGCGGATCTCGCCGTCGAATTCCTCGACCGTGCGCTTTCCGTCGTCATCGATCGTTTCTTTCTTGCTTGCCTGGACCGCGGGAATCTCGACCGGCGCTTCGATGCCCTGCCTTATTTTCAGCGCGGGCGTCTTCACGTCGGCCGGCAAGCCTCCTTCGGCCGCGCCGAATTCCATGGGCGCTTTCGTTTCAAAGGCGACCGGCGCCATCTTTTCCGTGGCGGCCTGCGCGTTCAAGCCGTAAAACAAAACGGGAATCACTAAGAACAGCTGACGGGGAGTGAGTGTTTTCATGGTTGTCTCCTTTTTTCGACCGCGACTATTCTAGCGGCCTGGGGCGCGGGGCTGATAAGGGCAAGCCTCTTGCTCTTGTCCTCCGTCATTCAATAGACGTGTAGGGGAAAGAGGCATGCGCGCCCCGGGGAAAGACGGGGGTCAGGAAACTTTGGGAGCCGGGGGGCGGGGAGGCGAATCCAGGAGCACGATGTCCGGGTATTTGGTCTGAAAGCTTTCCATGGACCAGACCGCGCTGAAGAGAAAGACGGGATTGCCTTTATCGTCGACGGCCCATTGGGACTGGTAAGGCAGAATATCGCTGAACTCGTCCGGGTTCCGGTCCGTCTGCACCCACCGCAGCACTTCCCACGGCATGCGCTCCAGCGTGGAATCCGCGCCGTACTCGCTTTTGAGGCGGTATTGCAGCACTTCGAATTGAAGCGGGCCGACCGCGCCGAGCAGCGGCTCCTGCCTTTGCGCCGCGCCCTGTACCGTGAAGGACTGCACGATGTTTTCGGCGAGCAGGTGCTCCATGCCTTTGCGGAAGGGCTTGTACTTGGCGGGCGAGGGATTATTAAGGTAGCCGAAACACTCGGGCGCGAAGCGGGGGATTTCGCGGTACACAATGGACGCGTCCTCGCTGATCGTGTCGCCCATCAGGAAGTCGGATTTCGCGATGAAGCCGAGAATGTCGCCCGCGTAAGCTTCGTCCACGATTTCGCGGTTTTGCCCGAACAGCGTATGAGAGCCCGAAAGCCGGACTTTTTTTCCGGTGCGCGTGTGCACGGCTTCCATGTCGCGCGTGAATTTCCCGGAGCAGACGCGCATGAAGGCGATGCGGTCGCGGTGCATGGGATCCATGTTCGTCTGGATCTTGAAGATGAAGCCGGAAAAAGCCTTGTGGTCCACCGGTACGACGCGCCCTTCGGCTTTGCGCGGCGCGGGGGGCGGCGCGTATTTCACGAAGCCGTCGAGCAGGAGCTGCACGCCGAAGTTGTTGGCGGCGCTGCCGAAGAAGACCGGCGTGGTATCGCCCTCCAGGACCGAGGCGGGATCAAAGCCCACGTGGACTTCGTCCAGAATCTGAATTTCTTCCATGACCTGCTGGTAGGTTCTTTCATCCATCTTGTCTTTGATCAAAGGGTCGGAAAGATCGTGCACGGTTTCCGGGGCGCGGTACGCGCCGCCCACGGTGCGCTCATAGAGATAGACCTTTTTCTCGAGCCTGTCGTAGACGCCTTTGAAGTCGTCGCCCATGCCGAGCGGCCAGTTGACGGGATAGGCATGGATTTGCAGGCTTTGCTCGATTTCATCGAGCAGCTCCAGCGGCGGCTTGCCCGGCCGGTCGAGCTTGTTCATGAACGTGAAGATCGGGATGCTGCGGTTGCGGCAGATTTCGAAGAGCTTGCGCGTCTGGGTCTCGATGCCTTTGCCCGAGTCGATGACCATGACGACGGCGTCGACAGCCATGAGCACGCGGTACGTGTCCTCAGAGAAGTCTTTGTGGCCCGGGGTATCCAGCAGGTTCATCTTCCAGTCGTGGTAATCGAACTGCAGGAGGGTCGAGCTGATGGAAATGCCGCGTTTTTTTTCCAGCTCCATCCAGTCGGAGGCGGTTTCGCGCTGGCGCTTGCGCGCGGTGACCGAGCCCGCGAGCTGTACGGCGCCGCCGTAGAGCAGGAACTTTTCCGTAAGCGTCGTTTTTCCGGCGTCCGGGTGCGAAATGATCGCGAACGTACGCCTTCTGCCGATTTCATGATTCATGAATGAGTCGTCCTCGGAGGGCCCTTGGCCGTCTGGCGGGGCAAATTGAAAGGTACTTTAAGGTGCCGGAGCCCCCTTTGTCAAACGGGAAGATGTCGGGCTTCATCCGACACGGGTTCCCTCTTTTCCCTTCCGATTTATAGCGCTTTTTCCCCTAGGCCGGTCTTGCGGGACATCTTAAACTCCGCGTGTTTTCACCAGTCGAGGAGGAAACCATGTGCGGTGTTTGCGGCTTTGCTTACCGGGATGCGTCCCGGCCCGTGGATGTTTCGAGGCTTGTCCAGATGCGCGACGTCATGACCTACCGCGGGCCCGACGACGCTGGCCTTTACCACGGCGAGGGCGCGGCGCTTGGATCACGGCGCCTGGCCATCCTGGATTTGTCCGAGCGCGGACGCATGCCCATGGCCACCCGAGACGGCCGGTATCACATCGCCTACAACGGCGAAGTCTACAATTACCGCGAGCTGCGCGCGGAACTCCAGGCCAAAGGG